>DASTPO010000139.1:0-3332 GCA_035762225.1 Candidatus Angelobacter sp. | reverse complement strand
CTGCTAGACTGTTGCGATGGAGACCCACGATTCCGTCACCGCCATGGTGGACGATTACGCGACCAAAGCCGTTGCCATTGCGCGCGAGTTCAATGCGCGACTGGATTACAGCGAGAATTCCCTGATGGAGCTGGAGGCCATAGTGGCCCAGTTGGCCGCGGACCTGCCTGCGGGCGGGCCGCCCAGCGAAGAGCTTACCGAGATGTGCAAGATGTGGGGCTGTTATTTCGGCGAAGTGGTGCGCAAGCGTTTTGGCGGCAACTGGAGCATTGAGACATATCCGGGAAAGCAATTTGCGACGCTCACGCTGAGCGTGGCCGGAAACAAGCTTTTCCCATCGATGAAAATCCATCGCCGCCTGACCGGCGGCGAAGCCGACAACCTCTGGACGTTCTACAAAATGGTCAAAGCCAGGCTTGAGTCACTGCCCGGAGGGAAAGTGCAGTGAAGGCATTTGACAGTTGGGTGAGTTGAATCAGAGCTAATCAGGAACAACGCACCTCGGTTTCGTTTGCCAACCTGGGAAGTACTCAGTTATTAAATCTTGCTTTCCTCTTCTCCACAAACGCAGTAATGCCTTCTTTCCCATCCCGGCTTTCGCCGGTCTGAGTGATGGCGCGGCTTTCCAGCTCCATCTGTGTTTCCAGCGACTGGTTCCAACCGCTGTGCAGCAGGCGCTTGGCAGAACCGAAGGCTTCCGTTGGTCCTTCCGCGAGCGATCGAGCCAGTTCCTCCGCGCGATGCGCCAGCGTGCTGTCGGCGACAACCTCGGTGATCAAACCCCACTCGCCGGCCTGGTGGGCGGAGAGCACGCGGTTGGTCAGGGCAAGCTCCATGGCTCGCTTGAGGCCGACAAGGCGCGGCAGGAAATAGGTCGAGCCGCCGTCGGGCGCCATTCCGATTTTGCTATAGGCCATCAGGAAGGTCGCCGATTCCGCGGCCACAACCAGGTCGCAGGCGATGGCGAGGCTGAAGCCGCCGCCGGCCGCCGCGCCCTGCACCGCAGCGATGACCGGGGCATCAAGACGGGCAAGGCGCGAGACCGCGAGATGAAGATACGAGGTGATCTGGCGCAGATAGTTGGGCAGATCATCTTGCGCGGCAAAGGCCTTTACGTCGCCACCTACGCAGAAATTGTTCCCGGCGCCGCGCAGCAGGACAGCGCGGACATTTTTCTCACGCTCACATTGCAGAGAAACGCCGGCAAATTGTCTGGCCATTTCCAGGTCGAGGGAATTACCGGCCTGCGGGCGGTTCAGTGTGACGTGAGCCACCCGGTCGTGGACTTTATACAAGACGGAATCGTCGCTTGGCATTGGCGCTCCATTAACACCTGATGATTTGTCAGCCATCGATTGAGCGGCAAGACGAGACGCGCAATCGATGCATGTTCGCGGTGGTGCTTAACCTTTCTCCAGCCACGCCGCCGGCGGCAGCTCTTCTTTCAAACGGACGCCGCTGGTCTGGCGCAGCATCATCTGTGCGGCCAGGTCTGCGATGCGGCCGGCAGCGGCCTCAATGCTTACGCCGCGCCGGTGGATATTGGAAATCAAATTGCGATTTGCGTCATTGTGGCCCGCCGTAGGCTGGAACGCCATGTAAGCAGACAAGCTCTCCGCAGTGGCCAGCCCGGGCCGTTCGCCGATCAGCAGCACAATGACTTTCGCACGCAACAATTCTCCGAGCGCATTCATCACGCCCACGCGGCAATAACGCACAACGAAAGGCTGTCCCAACGTCCAGCCACGGGCACGCGCAGCATTCGCGACCGCGGGCAGCAACTGCGGGACTTGCGCGCGCACCGCGGTTACGGAAAGGCCGTCGCCAATAACGACCTGTAAATCAACTTCGGCGGCGCAATGTTGGGCAATTGAGGCGCGAGCAGCGGGAGAGAATTGCCGTCCCAGATCAGGGCGAAGAAGGTATTCATCTTTCGTGGTGGCCAGGGTCTGCACTTCAAACAGATTCCAGCGGCGAACCAGTTCGCTTCCAAGATCGTGATCCAGAGCCAGCTCCGTGCGCACGGCATCACGAGCGGCGGCGTGAGCTTCTCTCAGCTCCAGATGGGTTGCTGTCCGGTAAGCAGAGCCGGCGCGCTCCACCAGCACGCGGGCGGGAGTGCGTGCGCGGATCTTTTCCGTCAGCTCCGGCCATTCCCCGGTTTTTAGCAGATCTTTGCCCATAGCCATGTCCGCTGCTCTAACAAGCCTATCAGCCCTGGACCCCGAAACGATATGCTCTCTCAATCGTCTAAACCTGAATTGCAAGCTACAATCGTCCAGCCATGAACAGCCTTTTCCAGGACCTTCGCTACGCACTGCGCCGGTTGCACAAGACCCCGGGATTTACCACGATCGCGGTGCTGACGCTCGCCCTGGGGATTGGCGCGAACACGGCGATATTTACGGTGATTGACGCGGTCCTGCTGCGTCCGCTGCCGTATCCCGACCCGGGCAAGCTGGTCCTGCTGTCGGAGCAGACTCCACGTTTTCCGATCCTCTCAGTCTCTTACCAGAACCTGGTGGACTGGCGCCAGCAGAGCCATTCCTTCACGGCTGTGGGCGCGATCCGCAACCTGAATATGACGCTGACCGGCGATGGAGATCCTGAACGGCTCATCGCGCAGATGGCCAACGCAAATATTTTCGACCTGCTGGGCGTCCAGGCCACGCGCGGACGCACCTTTCTTCCCGAAGAAGATCGCCAGGGAGCCGCGGGCGTTGCGATGATCAGCTACGGGCTGTGGCAGCGGCGGTTTTCCGGGGCGGAAAACGCTGTTGGACAGTCCATTACGCTCGACAACAAGCCATATACAGTGATTGGAGTACTGCCCGCGGGATTTCAGGTATTGCAGCAGACGCCTGACGTTGTTTTGCCTTTCGAGCCCTGGGCCAAAACTCTGCCGGACGATCGCTCATGGCATCCGGGGATACTGCCTCTGGCGCGCCTCAAGGAGGGCGTGACACTGGAGCAGGCGCGCTCGGAGATGACGACCATCGCCAAGCGGCTGGAAATGCAATATCCCGAATTCGACACCGGCACGACGGCCCTTGTGAACTCCATGCAATCGCAGCTGGTGCAAAATATCCGGCCGGCGCTGCTGATGATTCTCGGCGCGGTTGGCTTCGTGCTGCTGATTGCTTGCACCAACGTCGCCAATCTCCTGCTGGCTCGCGCTACCGCAAGAAAGCGTGAGATTGCGGTAAGGACTGCGATTGGCGCCAGCCGCTGGCGGGTCGTGCGCCTGGTGCTGACGGAGAGCGTTGTGTTATCGATAATAGGCGCCGCCCTGGGGCTGCTGCTGGCGCGCGCTGCGGTGCCGCCTCTCTTAC
>DASTPO010000138.1:0-24492 GCA_035762225.1 Candidatus Angelobacter sp. | reverse complement strand
CAAGAACGGCGACCGTGCCCTGCGGCGCTATGCTGAAAAATGGGATGAGCTGAAACTGCGTGAACCCTTGCGTGTTTCCGGCGAAGATCTTGAAGCGGCGTGGAAGTCAGTCTCAGACCAGTTCAAGCACGCGTTGGACATTGCCGCTGCCAATATCCGCCAGTATTGCAAATGGCAAATGCCGCAGCCATGGCGAAACACCATGGCGCCGGGAATCCAGGTTGCGCAGGTATTGCGACCCCTTCGATCTGCCGGATGCTACGTGCCCGGCGGCCGATATCCTCTGCCTTCAACGCTGCTGATGACCGTGATACCTGCACAGACGGCGGGAGTGGAGCAGATTCGCGTAACCTCGCCGCGCCCTGCGCCTGAAACTCTGGCTGCGGCTCACTTTCTGGGCGTGCGCGAGTTTTACCGCATTGGCGGAGCGCAAGCCGTGGCGGCGCTCGCGTACGGCACCGCGTCAGTTCCCGCGGTCGACAAGATTGTTGGGCCGGGAAATTTGTTTGTGACCGCGGCAAAGAAACTAGTCGCATTTGACTGTGGCATTGATTTTCTGGCCGGGCCTACGGAAGTGGTCATCGTCAGCGAGCGCGGCGAAGCTCGCTTTATCGCCGCCGACCTGGTGGCCCAGTCCGAACATGATCCGGACGCTCTGGCAGTCTTTGTGACCTCCAATAGCGAGCTGGCCGAAGCGGTTGCGCGCGAGGTGAGGACAGCCTCTGCCGGCAACGAGACGGCTACAACATCGCTCAAGAATAATGGTGCGATTCTGGTAGCCGCGTCGCATGATGAGGCGCTCAACTTCGCCAACCGCATCGCCGCGGAACACGTGACCGTGCAGGAAGAAGATCTGCCGCACATCCGCAATGCCGGATCGATTTTCATCGGCGAATACTCTCCACAGGCCGCCGGTGATTATGCCGCCGGCCCCAACCACGTTCTGCCCACCGGCGCGGCGGCGCGATTCCGCGGCGGTCTTGGCGTGCAGGACTTTATCAAGACCATTTCCGTGCAGCAGCTCTCGCGTGATGGTCTTGACCATATCGCCGGCGCCGTCATCACGCTGGCAGAAGCCGAAGGGCTGAAAGCCCATGCCGAATCCATTCGAGTGAGGTCCGTGAATGCTTAAAGCCCGCAGGTGTGTCCGTGAAATGCGCGAGTATCATTCCCCGCTTAGCAGCCCCGCAATCGATTTGCGCCTGGACATGAATGAGAGCACCACAGGTTGCTCGCCACGTGTGCTGGCCAAGCTGCGCAGCCTGGATGCGAAAACCCTGGCGCTCTACCCGCGCCGCGAGCCCGCAGAAAAACTTGTGGCAGGCTTTCTTGGCGTAGAGGCGGACCAGACCCTGATTACCAACGGCGCCGATGAGGGTATTGACCTGCTTTGCCGCGCCTATTTGGAGATTCAAAGCGAAATCATCGTGATAACGCCTGCATTCGCCATGTACGAGGTGTTTGCGCAACTCGAAGACGCCAAGGTGGTGCGCGTTCCGGCGGGCCCGGACTTCAGCTTTCCACTGGAACAGGTGCTTCAGGCCATCAGCCCGCAGACCCGCATCATTGTGATCTGCAATCCCAACAATCCCACAGGGCTCGCTGTGCAGCGCGAAAGCATTATGAAGGTAATCGAGGCGGCGCCATACGCCGCAGTCTTGCTGGACGAAGCCTACTTCGACTTTTACGGCGAGACCATGATGGACCAGATTGGAAAGCTCGAGAACCTTTTTATCGCCCGCACATTTTCCAAAGCATATGGACTTGCCGGGATGCGGCTGGGAGTGATGGTCGGCGACCAGAAGCAGATGTCGGTGCTGCGCCGGATGGCCACCCCCTTCAACGTGAACGCCTTTGCTGTGGAGTGCCTGGCCGAGGCGCTGGCGGACCGAGAGTTTGTTACGGCCTACATCGAGCAGGTGCGAAAAAGCCGCGGATGGCTGCAGCGGGAGCTGGAGGAAATGAATTTCAGGTGCTGGCCCAGCCACGCCAACTTTATCCTGTGCCGCATGGGAGATGCCAAGAGAGCGATTCTTGAAGCCGTGCGCGCCCGTGGCATCGCGCTGCGCGACCGCCCGGATTGCCCGGGCTGCGTGCGTATCACCATCGGCACCCAGAAGGAGATGGAACGGCTGGTAGAGGAGCTGAAACACGTGCTTGCCGCCCTTCCCTCGTCCGAGCAGGCAGTCCGATGAGAAAAGCCAGGCTGCGCCGCGTCACCACGGAGACGCAGATAGAACTCGATCTGACAATCGAAGGCCGCGGACGCTACCAGGTTTCCACCGGAATCCGGTTTCTCGATCACATGCTGGAGCTTTTTGCCCGCCACGGCGCGTTTGACCTGAAACTCAAGGCCACGGGCGATCTTGATGTTGACCAGCACCACACGGTGGAGGACGTTGGCATTGCCCTGGGAGAGGCATTTCACAACGCGCTCGGTAACAAGCGCGGCATCATGCGCGCCGGATATTTCCTGATGCCGATGGACGAGACGCTGGGACTCGCCGCCATTGATTTCAGTGGGCGCACTGCCGCCGTAGTGAACACACAGGTCAAGACCCGTCTGGTGGGTGATCTACAGTCTGAGCTGGTGGACGACTTCTTTGAAGGCTTTGCCCGAGGCGCCCATGCCAACGTCCACCTCAAGACCATCTATGGCCGCTCCAACCATCACAAGGTTGAAGCGCTGTTCAAAGCCTTTGCCCGCGCGCTGCGGGTGGCCTGCTCACGCGACCGTCAACTGGCCCGGATGCTGCCCAGCACCAAGGGATTGCTATGATCGCCATCGTCGATTACGGCGCGGGGAACATCAGCTCAGTCAAAAAAGCTCTGGAATATCTGGGCGCTCCGGCCGAGGTGACATCCGATCCGGTGGTGATTGCGGCAGCCGAAAAAATTGTTGTGCCCGGAGTGGGCCACTTCAGCCGCTGCCGGGCGTTGAATGAAAACCTCCGCAGCTCGATATTGGAGGCAGTTGCCGCGGGTAAGCCCTTCCTGGGCATTTGCGTGGGCATGCAATGGCTGTTCGAGGGCAGCACTGAATCGCCAGAGACACCCGGGGCCGCCCTGTTCGCGGGACAGTGCTCGAAATTTCCTTCTGCGGTAAAGTCGCCGCACGTTGGCTGGAACCAACTTGAGGTCAACAACGGTTCGCAACTGCTGCGCGGCGTCGCCAGCGGCGCCTTTGTCTACTACACGCATTCTTATCGGGCGCCCGTTGTGGAGCAGACCGTGGCAAGCACCGGTTACGGTGGCGTCTTCTCCGCCGCGGTGGAGCGAGGCAACATTTTCGGCGTGCAATTTCATCCGGAAAAATCCGCCGCGACCGGCTTGAAGGTGCTGGAGAACTTCTGTGCCTTCTGATCATTTGGCCCGGAGAATTATCGCGTGCCTGGATGTTGACGGCGGCCGGGTGGTGAAAGGCATTCAATTCCAGCAGCTCCGCGATGCCGGCGACCCGGCTGAACTGGCTCGGGCCCACGCTGAGGCGGGCGCCGATGAGATTGTCCTGCTGGACATCACGGCAACTTCCGGGGGCCGCAAGACACTGGTTGAAACCGTACGCAGGACCGCGCGGGAGTTGTTTGTGCCGTTCACCGTCGGGGGCGGCGTCCGCACGCTTGACGATGCCGCCGCCATTTTCGATGCCGGAGCAGACAAAGTCAGCATCAACTCTGCGGCGGTGGCGAATCCGGAACTCATCTCCAAAATAGCAGGCCGCTTTGGCTCACAGGCAGTGATTGTCGCGATTGACGCCCGCCGCGGCGACGGCCCCGCCGACAACGCCGAAGTCTATGTTTCCGGCGGGCGCGCGGCCACGGGCAAGAACGCCGTTGCCTGGGCGTGCGAGGCTGAAGACCGCGGCGCAGGTGAAATCCTGCTGACTTCAATGGATCGCGACGGCACCGGGGCCGGTTTTGACTGTGATCTTTGCGCGGCGATTGCCGGGGTTGTTTCCATTCCCGTGATCGCGTCCGGAGGCGCTGGAAACACGCAACATTTCGTTGACGTATTTTCCTCCGGCAAAGCCGACGCCGCTCTCGCGGCATCCATCTTTCACTTCGGCACCCAGGCGGTAGCCGATCTCAAACAAGCGCTGCTGCGCGCCGGCATTCCCATGAGGTGGCCATGCTGATTCCTTCTATCGACCTTATGGGCGGGAAGATTGTGCAGCTGGTGCAAGGCAAGCAAAAGGCGCTGGAGTCTGGCGACTTCGACTACTGGATCGAGCGTTTTGCTATGTATCCCCTGGTGCAACTGATTGATCTGGACGCGGCGATGGGGAGCGGCGACAACCAGGAGCTGATCGCAATGATTTGCCGACGGCTTCCCTGCCAGGTTGGTGGTGGAATCCGCAGCGTTGAACAAGCACGCAAGGTGCTGTCGCTGGGCGCCAAGCGAGTGATCTTTGGTTCGGCCTTGCTGAAGCAGGGCGCAATCGACATCGGGCTGGCGGAGAACGCGGCGAAATCGCTTGGCGTAGAGCGCTTGACCTTTGCCATCGATTCACGCGGAGGAAAGGTTGCGATCAAAGGATGGAAGGAGGAGACAAGTGTGACTCCGGCAGAAATGGTTCGCGCCCTGAATCCTTTTTGCAGTGCCTTCCTCTATACGCACATCGACACCGAGGGCACCATGGAGGGCTTTCCGGCCACTGTGGCGCGGGAGTTGGCGGACCTGACCAGGAACAAATTAATTGTGGCAGGGGGAATACGGTCGCGCGCGGAAGTTGAAGCGCTGGATGCCATGGGCGTTGATGGGGTGGTGGGGATGGCAATCTATACCGGCGTCATGGACTGAGTTCTATCTTGCATTCACTCGCGACAAGAGTTGCCAGCCATGGCACCCGGTTTTAGACTTGACCCATGAGCGATCAAGCGCCGGCCGTCGCCTTTGCTGACTTGCTGGCCTACACTGACTTTCTTGCCCAACGCTGGCTGAAATATTTCAAAGAGAACCCGGCCGCTATGGCGGTTGACGTCGGCGGGCAAACCGGAAAGCTGCGTGATCTGGTGAACCATATCTTCCAGGTCGAGCAGTTCTTTGCCGACCTGTTGTTACAGGAAGGAGCCAGCTCAATGCGCCCGCCGGCAAAGACCGCAGCCCCGGATCTTGATGCACTTCTGCGCATGCACCAGGACTCGCATCAGAAACTTGCAAGATACATTCAGTCCGCCAGCGAGGAGAGGCTTCAACACACGCGGTCGCTCGGTCCGGCCACGGTCTCAGAACGTAAGATCCTTACCCAGACTGTGCTGCATAGCGTCCACCACTGGGCGCAGGTGGCAATGGAGGTCAGGCAAGCGGGCTTCCCCACGGAAAGGCCGCAGGATATCATCGCCAGCCCGGTGATGAAGTAAGGATGGAAGAGCCACGCGCCACCAAGGCCGGCACCGCTTCAGACCGTGGATGGACTTGCGCCACTTGCGGGCTTCACGCCGAAGACAACTATTGCGCACATTGCGGTGAGAAGCGGCATACCGACCACGATTTCTCACTGCGGCACGTACTGGCCGAGGCAGCAGAAGCGTTTTTTCATGTTGACTCCAAAATCTTTGGCACACTGAAGATTCTGGTGACCAAACCAGGAGAGCTGCCGGCAGAGTTCTTTCGTGGCCGGCGGAAGCCCTACATGTCTCCGTTGCAGACGTTCTTCGTGTGCAACCTGCTCTTTTTTGTGCTGCAGCCGCTCACTGGATTGGAAATCCTTGCGCCGGGCCTGCGAAGCTACGAGAACAACACTGGATTCAACAACCTGACGCGGCGGCTGGTGGACCGGCGCCTCGCGCAAAAACATCTTTCGAGAACGAATGAAGCCCAGTTCGTTGAATTTTCAGAAAAGTTCTACCACAACGCTCGCTTACAGGCCAAAAGCTTGATCCTGGCGCTGGCGCCGATGATGGCGCTCGCGCTGGCGATCCTCAATTTTCGCCGCCGGCGATATTTTACCGAGCACCTGATTCTGGCTGTCTTTACCTATGCGTGGTGGCTGCTGTGGTTGCTGGTGGTTCTGGTGGCGGGCGCATTGGTGTTTGTATTGTCCAGCCTGTCCGGACACCAGATGGGGGTCAAGCTTCTGGATTGGGCGGCGACCCTGTTAGAGTTTGGTGGACTAGGGGTGTATCTTTTTCTCGCCAGCCGCAGGTTCTATCAGGACAAAATTTTTCCCGCATTCGCCAAGGGAGTATTGCTGGCGTTCAGCGGATTCGGATTCTTTCTGCTGTATCGCTTCCTGCTGTTCTTCACCGTGCTGTATTCGACCTAACGCTTTCTAGCGCGATAGAGGCCGGCAATGCCAAATGTATAAGGAGTCCAGCTTTGTTCAGTGAGTCCGGCGGATTCCATGCGCGCCAGCATCTGCTGGGGCGCGGGAAATTTTTGAACTGACGCAGGCAGATATTCATAGGGGCCGCGAACACCGGAAATCAAAGTTCCAATCCGGGGCAGGACTTTGCGGAAATAGAAACCATAGAGTTTGCCGAGAAGGCCACCGGGTTCACTGAAATCGAGGATTCCAACCTCGCCTCCCGGTTTGAGCACGCGGCAGATTTCGCGCAGACCGGCGTCATAATTGGCGAGATTGCGGAAGCCGAAAGAGGAGACCACCAGGTCCGCGCTGTTGTCTGCCAGCGGCAACTGCAAAGCGTCGGCCTCAATCGGCTGTATGCTCTTTGCGCGAAACTTGTCCAGACCGTGCTGCAGCATCTGGTGGGAAAAATCCAGCGCGCAGATCGCTGCTCCGCTTCCGGTCCTGGCCGCTACGGCGCGCATCGCCACGGACATGTCCCCGGTGCCGGCGCAGAGATCCAGCACCCGGGCATCGTTGCGGGAGAGAATGTGGCTGAAGATTCGCGCTGTGCGCCGCCACCAGAGCCGGTCAACGTTCATGGAGAGCACGTGGTTGAGCAGGTCATAGCGTGGAGCTATCTCATCAAACATCTGGCGCACGGCCAGCGCCGCGGATCGCTCATCCTGGGTTCCAGCGGGAGTGGTGCCGCGGGCACCGCTCGCAGCGGGAGTGACGGGATCCCCCACCGAAGTTTTGGCCTGCTCAGGCATGGTTCCTGATCATCTCCACGGCTCCGCGAACGATATCTACGGAAACATCGTTCGAAATCCGCACTTTGCCGATCTTCTGCGGCAGAACAAAATGCACTGTGCCTGCGACTGCTTTCTTGTCGGATGAGAGGCGACTGATCACTTCGTCAACATTGCAGGTCACCGGCGGCAGCGGACCGAAGGCCAGAACAGCGTGTTGGATCTGATCAGCCACCTTCCGGCTGCAAGCTCCGGCCTGGCATCCTATCTCGGCGGCGGCAATCATGCCCCAGGCCACGGCTTCTCCGTGGAGGAAATGGCTATAGTTTGTGGCCGCTTCCAGCGCGTGACCCACGGTGTGCCCGAAGTTAAGGATCCGGCGCAGCCCGGACTCTTTTTCGTCGGCTGAAACCACAGCCGCCTTCACCTTTACAGAATCGGCAATCACGCGCAGCAGCAACTTGTTGTTGCGCGCCAGGATCTTTTGTGGATTGCGCCGCATGAATTCGAACAATGCTGAATCGCGGATGACCCCGCATTTGAGCGCTTCAAACAACCCCGAACGGAATTCGCGTTCATCCAGTGTCTGCAGGAGATCGGGATCCACCAGCACCGCCCGAGGCTGATGAAAAGAGCCAACAAGATTCTTTCCGGCGCGAAGGTTCACGCCGGTCTTGCCCCCGATGCTGGCGTCAAGCTGGGCCACCACCGTGGTGGGAATCTGCACTACAGGAATACCGCGCATGAAGATCGCGGCCAGAAAGCCGGCGCTATCGCCCACCACTCCTCCGCCAAAAGCCAGCAGCAAAGATTTGCGATCGGCCCTGGCATCCACAAGTTGTTCGGCCAGTTGCTCGACGGTATGGAGATGCTTGGCCGGTTCGCCGTCATGCATTTCCAGCACCTGGTAAGGGAGCCGGGCCCGACGCAGGGAATCTTCAAGCCGTTCTCCCCAGTGCCGACGGACGTTGGGCGAAGTAACCACAAAAACACGACTGCCCGGCGAGGACAGCAGACGGCGGACCTCAAGGCCGGCGCGACGCAGCAGCCCCGCGCGGATCAATACCTGATAGCGCTCCAGTGGGGTCCGAACTCGAATGGTAAGCACGCAAGACGATGATAAATGATCGGGGTAGCAGGGCTTCCCGTCCCCCTGACACAACCGAAAATCAGGGTGATCCAGCCTGACCTCCTCAAATCTTTGTTACCATTCTGGATTCATGAAAAAACCTCCTGGGCAGGTGGACTTCATCGTGGTGGGAGCCGGTGTGGCTGGATTGCGCGCCGCCATCGCCCTGGCTGACGCCGGAAAGGTGCTGGTGCTGGCCAAGCAGGAGCTCAGCGAGTCGGCAACACAATACGCGCAGGGCGGCATTGCCGTAGCGTTGAGCGATGAAGACGAGATCAGCCTGCACCTGCAAGACACCATCAGCGCCGGGGACGGCGTGGTAAACCCCGATGCGGCGAGGGTGCTGGTGGAAGAAGGACCCGACCGCATCCAGGAGTTGATCGACTGGGGCACGCAGTTTGACCGCAAAGGCACACGCCTGACGTTTACCCGCGAGGCGGCGCACAGCCGTGACCGGATCCTGCATGCGCACGGAGATTCCACCGGCCGGGAGATCGGCCGGTCCTTGTATGCCAAGGCTGCCACGCTCAAGAACATTTCCTTTTACGAATTTGAGTTTACCGCCGGACTGCACACCGAAGGCGGCCGCGTTTGCGGTGTCACGCTGCTCTCAACAAAAGGCGAGGCGCACACCACCGGCAGCAGCGCGGTGCTTCTCGCCACAGGCGGCGCAGGCCACGTTTACAGCAACACGACCAATCCCGCGGTGGCCACCGCTGACGGCGTGGCCATGGCGTTTCGCGCCGGCGCCGAAATCAGCGATATGGAGTTCGTGCAATTCCATCCCACGGCGCTGTACGTCAAGAATGCGCCACGATTTTTGCTGTCAGAAGCCTTGCGCGGCGAGGGAGCGGTCCTGCGCAATGCTGAACTCCATCGATTCATGCAGAAATACCACGAGGCGGGCGAATTGGCCCCGCGAGACGTTGTGGCCCGCGCCATCGCGCATGAGTTAGAGGTCTGCCGGCTGAAGGAGCCGGTGGTTTACCTGGACCTGACCCATTTGAAGGAGGCTCACATCAAAGCCCGGTTTCCGCGTATTTATGAGACCTGCCTCAATCACAATGTGGATATCACGGTGGACCTGATTCCCATCCGACCGGCAGCACATTACCTGATGGGCGGGGTGCGTACAGACCTGCAAGGACGCAGCAGTCTCGCGGGACTCTTTGCCGCGGGCGAGGCTGCGTGCACGGGAGTCCACGGAGCGAACCGGCTGGCCAGCAATTCTCTGCTGGAAGGGCTGGTTTTTGGCGCGCGCGCGGGGGAAACGATGCGGGCTGAACTCAAGAACGCGGCCGCCGGCTTCACCGACCCAACAAACGCCGATCCGTTAGCCGGAGATTCTGCAGTGAATCCCGAGCCGGTGATACGTGAGGTTCAGGAGACGATGTGGAACAAGGTTGGAATCGTGCGTACCCGGCAGGGGTTAACGGAAGCTCTTCAGCAGCTGCGGGGTGTG
This sequence comes from Candidatus Angelobacter sp., assembly GCA_035762225.1. GTDB lineage: Bacteria > Acidobacteriota > Terriglobia > Terriglobales > Acidobacteriaceae > Angelobacter. Next base: position 14,863 of record DASTPO010000138.1, on the reverse strand, counting down.
ACAGAAAGACTTCCCGCTCCGGTTTCCCGCCGGAATTGTGAAGCCCGGAACATACACACGGCCGCGATGCTGATTACCCGATCAGCGCTCGCCCGGCTGGAGAGCCGGGGCGCCCACTACCGTACGGACTATCCCGGGCACGACGATGTTCGATTCAAGAAGCACTCGATTGTCGGAGAAAAAGACGTGAAATTTGTGTAGCGCCGCGACAGTTCAAATTCACGTGTCTGAATTAATGACTGAAAAATTTAAAGGGCCCTGCCGTCAGGGCCCCACCAGATGAGAGAGTTGCTTTGTAAAGAAATAATGGCACGCCTTGAGTAAAGCGGGCTGCTCTCGGGCGCCAGTGTTGGAAGTATCGTCCCACGATGGAAAGCCCGGCGGCAAGTTACCATGGGACGATGCACGTTTGCGCTATCCAAATTCGGTGAATGCCCCGGTGGATGAACCTTTCCCGCAGATTAACTTTCTTCATTAAGTAAAAGCGGTCTGGCAGTAAATTTTTTTGTGTTAGACCCTATTTTTTTGTCCACAGTTACACCCTATTATTAGGTAGGGCCGGAATACGGGCCGCCCGTACCCAACTGTTTCCGCGATTTTGTTCATCCCTAGAAAGGTTCTGCGTAAATTGCTGAAAAGGATTGACATGACCGATTCCCTCGAGACGGCCCGCTGGTACGTAGCTGAGCTTACGGAAGAAGTGACACTGGAAGGCGACCCGGAGCACCTGGTGCACAAAAAAACGCGGGTGATTTTCGCCGATTCGCCTGAGGACGCCTATGACAAGGCCCTGAGCATGATTACGGAGCATGAAGTCACGTACCTGAACGAGGACAACAAGACCGTTCGCACCCGATTCTGGGGGCTGCGCGAGCTGACTTTATCGAATGAAGACATGGATCGGGCCGGCATTCTTCCCCAGAGCCAGCGGGGTGCGGCACGCCGCCAGAACTCCACCGGCCTTACGCCGGAGCAGCAATTTGCGCTGCTGCTTTCGCTTAAGCCTGGGGCCCTTCCGAACTAGGCCCGGTTTTTTGCGGAAAAACAACTGAAGCCAGCACCGACAATCCCAGCACTGCGGCTATTACCACCAGAGCAATCCACGTTGGGATGAGATACCTCTCCGGCAACAGCATCTTGATGCCAATAAAAATCAGCACCAGGGCCAGCCCATAGTTCAAGTAATGGAAGAGCTTCATCATGCCTGACAGTGCAAAATAGAGGGATCGAAGCCCCAGGATGGCAAAGACGTTTGAGGTATAGACGATAAAGGAGTCGCGTGTAACCGAAAGCACCGCCGGAATCGAGTCAACCGCAAAAAGAATGTCGGTGGTCTCCACCACCAGAAGCACGACGAACAGCGGAGTGAATAGCAGCTTGCCGGCGCGCCGCGTGAAAAAGCTTCCACCCTCATAGCTCTCGGTCAGGGGAAGAAACCTTCTGGAGTATTTGAGAACGATGTTGCGCGAAGGATCGTTCTCTTCGTCGCCGCCTCGCATCAGTTGAATTCCGCTATAGATCAGAAACAAGCCAAACAGATAGAGCACCCAATGGAAGCGTCGCACCAGGGCCACGCCGGCAAAAATGAAGGCGCCGCGCATGAGCAATGCTCCCAGGATTCCCCAGAAAAGCACTGTCTTCTCTTCTTCGGCGGGAACTTTAAAGTAAGCAAATAACAGGATGAAAACAAATAGATTATCGACGCTCAGCGCCTCTTCCAGGAGATAGCCGGTGGCGAACTCCAGCGCCTTGGTGGGCCCCATCCAGTAGTGGATGAAGACGCCAAAGCCAATTGCCAGGGCGATCCAGAAGGCGCTCATGCGCAGCGCCTGCCGGAATGGGACCACACGATGGCTGCGGTTCAGCACCGCCAGGTCCAGTACCAGCAAGAGCAGAATCACCAAGTTGAAAGCTATCCAAAACCCGATGTTCATGGGAGTGGCTGGCCCGCCGGAGATGGAACGTGGGCCCGGAGACAAGCAGAGAGTGCATGCAAGGAGCGGCGCGGCATACGGTTACGATGGAACTCTTGGCTGGGCCGAAGGCGGAGCGTCGCCCATGCCATTGATCAACCGGATCGTTTCCAGGATGACATCGCCGCTGATCCTTAGACTCTTCACGCTGAGTTTGTCCACAGTGTCTTGCGTGGTGTGGTGAAAACTGTCGTTGTAGCCGTAATTGATGTCGATGATGTCAGCCACGGGCATACCGGCATGGGAAAAGGGCAGGTGGTCATCTTCGACCGCCGTGGAATTGCCGAAGAAAAACGATTGGTACCCAAGCCGGGTAGCCGCCTGCAACACCAGGTCTTCCAGCCAGGGCGTGGAGTTTTCGTCGCGGTACACGCCCAGATCAGCGTCCCCGATCATGTCGGCCAGCAGGAACGCCTTGACCTTTTTGCTGGTGCCGTCGTCCTGCCATTTTTTGGCCAGATGCCGGCTGCCCCACAGCGCGTCTTCCGTGCGCCAGCGGCGCACCATGGATTCTTCGCCGTCGAGGAAGGCGATCCACACGCTGTAGCCTTGAAGTTTCTTGCCGCGGAGCTGGTCGGCAATGGCGAGCAAAAGCGCGCTGGTGCAGGCTCCATCATTGGCTCCCACAAAACTGGTCTGGCGGAGCCAGTAATTGGTTTCATAGTGCGAACCAAGAACGATGACCCCGTCTTTTGTCCCAGGGAATTTCGCGACAATGTTGCGCATGGGAATCTTGCCCACAGAGGTTTCCGCGACAAAATCGTCTTCTTCCACCTGATCATTCCGAAGCTTGTTCTTGATGTAGGCGCGGACCTGATCGAGGGCTTTGCTGCCATCCCAGCGCGGCCCGAAGGCGACGATCTCCCGGGTGTACTGCATGGCCTTCGCGGCATCCACATGCAATGCCGGGCCGGCCGGCTCAACTTGCTTCATCGCCGGCGTGGGCGAGGCTTGCGCAGCGGAGCTCTGGCTTACTTCGCGCGCAGGGTCTGTTTTGGATGCATCGCAGCCCAGCATGACAAAGGATGAGAAGAGGACCAGCCAGATACTGCGCCGTGCAAACAGAACCATGCCTGCGCTCCTTGACCGCACAGATTCGCAACCAACGCTGTCTCCGGGCTGAATCAATCAGCCCGGAAGACAACGTTAACAGTCTACTTTAGTCCTTGTTTTCGCGTTTTTCACGGCGCTTGCGGCGCTGCTTGGGGTGGACCAGCCAGACGATGCCGATGCTGCCGATGTAAAGAACAATCATGGGGGCGGCATAGACCGTCATATTCATGATGTCAGTGGTCGGAGTAAGAATCGCAGCGATCACAAAGAAGATCAAGACTGCGCCGCGGATGTGCTTGAAGAGGAACTTGGCGTTGACCACGCCCATCAGACCGGCGAAGCCAAGCACTATCGGCAGCTCAAAGATCAGCGCGAGACCCAGAATAATGGTCAGGAAGACCTTGGTATATTCGGTAATGGTGATATTGGCCCGGAAGCCTGCGCCGTAGTGGCCGATCAAAAAGTCCATGGCGACCGGGAAAACGAACCGGTATCCGAAATACCCGCCAGACAGGAAAAGTCCTACCGACAGGAAAAGGAACGGCAGCACGAAACGCTTCTCATTGCGGTAAAGTCCCGGCGAAATGAAAGCCCAGACCTGGTACAGCAGGATAGGCGAAGCCAGGAAAATACCTGCCATCAATCCGACTTTCATGTAGAGGTTGAACGGATCGGTGGGGTTGAGATAGGTCAGATGCGGATCAATGTTGTAGGTCTTGAAAACATCGACGATCGGTTTCTGGATCCAGGGATAGATGTGGTCCTGGGCAAAATACCAGCACGCCAGGAAGGAGATGCCCACCGCAGCCAGGGAGTAGATGATGCGTCTGCGCAACTCGTCCAGATGCTGCAAAAGGCTCATGGAGCCCAGTTGCCTTGTCTCTTTTTCCAGTGATGGCTGCTCGGGTTCTGCTACAAGATCAGGCATCGTAGTCCTGCGGGACTGTGTTCTTCAGGCGATCGGTGAGCCGGTTCAACGCTCCCTGGATGGAAAGATCCTCGTCCGCGGAGATCTTGGCGATCTCCGGTTCCAGGTGCTTCATGGGGTCAATGCTTTCCAACTCCAGCTTGCGGACTTCTTCGTGAATCTGGCCCTGAAATTCATTGCTGGCTTTTTTGAATTCAGCCATAAACTTGCCCCAGGTACGCGCCATTTCGGGCAACTTCCTGGGCCCGAACAAGATAAGGGCCAGAAGCATGATAAAAATTATTTCGCCTGAAAAACCAAAGTCCATAAGTTAATTTTCTAATGATACCGCAGGTATTCTTAAAAACCGCCCGTTTTTTGATTAAGTTTTCCAATGGGGAAAAGGCCGAAACTTGAAGCAGGTAAAGAGCATCTTACCTTCGTACGGCATTATGCCGCATGCGGGAAAAGCCTGAGTTCGGGATTACAAAAGGCCTGTTCCAATGGGACGAAATGCGTGGTAAATCCCTGAGCAGGAAAGTGTTATACTGAGCCTAGTTTCCGCAATCGGAGCACAGCTCAAAAGAGCCGAGGATTTTTCATGTCTCGTGGCACACGTGGTTCACTCTTTTTCGTCCTTCTCGTCATCGTCATATGCGGTTTCCTGGGTGCTGGGTACAGCCAGCGTGGTGGTACGGCCTACCCGACGGGCGCGTCCGATTCCGATGTGCGGGACAGTCTCCGCCAATTTTCAGAAGTCTATTCCCTGGTGGAACAGAACTACGCAGAGCCGGTGAATCCGGACAAGGCGATTTACAACGGCGCAATTCCCGGCATGCTGCACGTGCTGGATCCGCACTCGAATTTCTTCGATCCGAAATCGTATTCGCTGCTGCGCGAAGAGCAGAGCGGCAAATACTACGGCGTGGGCATGCAGATTGCGCCCCGCAACAACAAGATTATTGTGGTGGCGCCTTTTGCCGGCACCCCGGCATACAAAGCCGGACTGCGGCCGGGTGACGTAATCATCGCCGTGGACGCGAAGGCCACCGACAACATGAGCGTGAGCGACGTGGCAGATCTGTTGAAAGGCCCCAAAGGCACCAACGTGCACATCTCGATTCTGCGCGAAGCCACGGAAAAGCCGCTGGAGTTCAACGTAATTCGCGACGAGATCCCCCGCAACAGCGTCGATCTGAAATTCATGATCCGGCCGGGCATCGGTTACATGCATGTGACCGCGTTCAACGAGACAACCGAGCAGGAAGTGGAAGACGCTCTGCAGAGTTTTGGCGACCTCAAAGGCCTGGTGCTTGACCTGCGCGGCAATCCGGGCGGCCTGTTGAATGAGGGCGTGGGCGTTGCCGACAAGTTCCTGAAGAAGGGCCAGATCATTGTTTCCCACCATGGCCGCAGCTCACCGGAGAAGAGCTATAAAGCGGCGCACGGCAATGGCGGCAAGGATTATCCGCTGGTGGTGCTGGTAAACCGCGGCACAGCCTCGGCGGCCGAGATTGTTTCCGGCGCGATTCAGGACCACGATCGCGGCTTGATTGTGGGTGAAGTCACGTTCGGCAAAGGCCTGGTGCAGACGGTGTATCCACTGTCAGAAAATACCGGCCTGGCGCTTACCACGGCCAAGTACTACACGCCGAGCGGACGCCTGATCCAGCGCGACTACACCGGCGTTTCACTTTACGACTACTATTACGCGCGGGAGCAGGAAGACAATCCCAACAACAATGCGAATACCAACTCGACGACGCCATCGAAAGAAGTGAAGCTCACCGATAGCGGACGCACCATGTTCGGCGGCGGCGGCATCACTCCCGACGTGAAGGTGAAGCCGTTCAAAACCACGCATTTTGAAGATACGCTTCTGGTGAAGTACGCGTTCTTCAACTTCGCCAAGCACTATCTGGCCAATCGCCACGTGGACAAGAATTTTGAAGTGACTGACGCCGTGATGCAGGATTTCCGCAAATTCCTGGATTCGGAGAAGATTCCCTACACCGAAGCCGATCTCAATTCGGATTCCGACTTCGTCAAATCCAGCATCAAAACCGAGCTGTTCATTTCCGAATTCGGGCAGGAAGAAGGCCTGCGCGTGCGTGCGGAGAATGATCCGCAGGTTATCGCAGCGCTGAACCAGTTGCCCAAAGCCAAGGAGCTGGCGGACAACGCCAAGAAGATCCTGGCGCAGCGCGCGGCCGCGCAGCAAACCGCTCGATAAGAACTAACCGCTTTACCGCAGCGCCCGCCCCACAAGGCGGGCGTTGTCGCGTCTGGAGCATGATTTGCCAAGGACGCGTATTGAAAAAGTTTCCACACCCGAGCTTGAACTCAGATAAATTGTGCTCATGCCAGAACCGCTGCCGCGAAGCACACAGGTACCGTCCGACGCGGCCGGCGCACGCCTGGACCAGTGGCTGGTGGCGCAGCTGCCTGAGGTCAGCCGCATGCGTATCCAGCAGCTGATCGAGCAGCAGAAGATCACTGTGAATGGCCGCGTGCCCAAACCTTCGATGAAGCTGCGGGGCGGCGAAGAGATTGTCATCACCGGAACGGTTGAGCTGCCGCCACTACGCGCCTTCCCGGAAGACATTCCCCTCGACGTGGTATTTGAAGATGACAGCCTTGCGGTAATCAACAAAGCGGCCGGCATGAGCGTGCACGCTGGATCGGGCAAGGACGACGCGGGCAATCGCGGGACCATGGTCAACGCGCTCCTGTACCGTTTCAATGCGCTATCGCAGATCGGTGGAGAGATGAGACCAGGCATTGTCCATCGCCTGGATAAGGAAACCAGCGGGCTGGTGATTGTGGCCAAATCCGATCTCGCACACAGAAAGCTGGCAGAACAATTTGCGCGCCGCGAGGTGAAGAAGACCTACATCGCACTGGTGCATGGCTGGATGAAGACATCCAGGGGAACGATCAATGCGGCGATTGGCCGGGACACCGTACGCCGGGCCCGGATGACGACGCGCATTGCCAGACAGAGCAAGGCCGGCCGTGAGGCCGTTACCCACTGGCAGGTAAGCAAACAGATCGAAGGGCGGGCGGGCAAATTCTCCCTGCTGGAGGTGAGGATCGAGACCGGCCGCACGCACCAGATTCGCGTGCATCTGGCATCGATCGGGCATCCGGTGGCGGGAGACAAACTTTATGGCGCGCCAAGCCCCGAGAGTTACCTAGGTACAGCCCGGGGGGTTGCATCTCTGGAGAGGAACTTTCTTCATGCTTTCGAGATACAATTCCGGCATCCAATCAGTGATGGGCCGCTTTCGTTTCAGCAGCCGTTACCGGCTGAGTTAATAGAATTTCTCCGCGAGATTGGAAATTGAAGACAGGTTTCCCGGACTATAATGAAAATGAGAATTCCTATGTCTTTCATAAGGATTTTTGCCGTTTTTTGTGCCTTTGCGCTGGTAAGCGGCGTGGCGCAGGCGCAAACGCAGTCTGCCCCTAAACAACCGGCAGGCGCCACTGCCACGCAAACGCCCAGTGCCAGCGTGGTTGCGCCCAACTCGACCCCGAACACCGACGACACCCCGATCCAGACATTTCACAGCCGCACCGACGAAGTGAACGTGATTTTCACCGTCACCGACAAGCACAACAAGTTCATCCGCGACCTGAAGCAGAACCAGTTCAAGTTTCTTGATAACAATCGCCCGCCAAAACAGATCATGAATTTCTCCGCGGAAACGGACCTTCCGCTGCGGGTCGGCCTTCTGATTGACGCCAGCAACTCCATTCGCGACCGGTTTCTGTTTGAACAGGATGCCGCAATTTCCTTTCTGCACCAGATCATCCGTCCCCGAACCGACAAGGCGTTTGTACTGGCATTTGATGAAGTCTGGGACCTGACACAGGACTTTACCGGCGACCTGGACAAGCTGACGAAGGGCGTGAAGGTGATTCGTCCCGGCGGCGGAACAGCGCTGTGGGACGCTGTTTTCTATGCCTGTCGCGACAAACTGATGAAGGAAAAAGAGACCGGTCCGGTGCGCCGGGCCATCATCCTGGTCTCAGATGGCGACGATAACCAGAGCCGCGTACTGCGGCAGGAAGCCATTGAGATGGCGCAGCGCGCCGGCGTGATCGTTTATACGATCAGCACCAACCTGAGCAACAACCCCGACGAAGGCGACCGCAGCCTGAAGATGCTGGCGGAAACCACCGGCGGCCAGGCCTTCTTCCCCTTTAAGCTTCAGGACGTGGCAAACGCGTTCCATGACATCAACGAAGAGCTGCGCAGCCAATATTCGGTTTTTTACAAGCCGGAGAACTTCGAAGCCAATGGCCAGTTCCGGCCGATCCAGATTGTGGCTGACAACAAGAAATTCAAAGTCCGCGCCAAAAAAGGCTATTACGTCCCCCGTGACTAGCGCTGCCGTTTTCGACTTTTAACCTGCGCCCGGCCTAATGGTCGGGCGTTTCCCTTTTCAGCGGCTCGTCCCTGAGTATCACTGTTGCAATCGCATAAGGCGTAGCGCCGGCCCCAAGCCGCTATAATGAGTGCACCCGAGACACTCATGCATCCAATGCGGCTTCTTGCCATCTCTCTTTGTTTTACGCTCTTTGCCGGCGCGGTGGTTGCCGCGGCCCAGCAACCCACTTCTCCGGCGCAGCCCGCGGCCAGCCCCACCCCAGCCAACGGCACCCAGCAACTTCCCACGGTCCGCGTTAAGACCGATGAGGTAAACGTGGTTTTTACCGTGGTGGATAAAGATGGAAGGCTGGTGCCGGACCTGAAGCAGGAGCAGTTCACCATTACCGACAATGGCTTGCCTCCGCAAAAGGTGCTGGAGTTTCGCGCACAGACCGACCTGCCGCTTTTTGTGGGGCTGCTGATCGACTCCAGCAATTCCATCCGCACGCGCTTCCAGTTCGAGAAAGACGCAGCGTCAGAGTTTCTCTACGACGTGATCCGTCCCAAGCAGGACCGGGCGTTTGTGATGTCGTTCGACGAGGAAGCTGAGGTCATGCAGGATTTCACCGGCGACCTGGACAAGCTTCGCTCCGGAATAGAAGGCATCAAGGCGGGCGGCGGGACCGCCATGTGGGACGCGATTTATTTTTCCTGCCGGGAAAAACTTTTGAAAGAACCCGCACGGGATGCGGTGCGCCGCGCCATTATCCTGGTCTCCGACGGCGACGACAACCTGAGCCGCGTTCTCCGCCAGGAAGCCGTGGAGATGGCCCAGCGCGCCGGCGTGATTATTTACGCCATCAGCACTTCATTGATGAGCAGCAACAGCAAGGGCGACAACAACCTGAAACTGCTGGCCGAAGCCACCGGCGGCCGCGCGTTTTTTCCAGTGAGCCTCAACGCCGTATCGACTGCGTTCAATGACATCCAGAAAGAGCTGCGGAGCCAATATTCCGTGACCTACCGGCCGGAAAATCTGGTCGCCAACGGAGAATTCCGGGCCATCCAGATTCTGGCTGACAACAAGAAGCTGAAGGTCAGGGCAAGAAAGGGTTATTTCGTCCCCAAGCAATAACGCCGGGCTTACTGGCTGGCTGACATGTCATTTGCCGCGTAATAGCCCTTGCGCGCCTGCACTTTGTATCCGTTCTTTGCCTTGAGCTCAATGCGGCGGAACTTGCCGTCATTTACCGTATTGGTGGAAGTAAATCCCAGGCTGTACTGGCTGCGCAGCTCGGCTGATATCTCAGCAAAGGCCTTGTCCAGTTTGTCAGGTCCACGGACGGGAATCACGCGGCCGCCGGTCTGCTCACAAAGCTTGTTCATGTCGCCGTAGTTCGAAGGAAAACCGGGATCGGTGATAAGAAGAACGTAGCTCACCACGTCAGCCTTTTGTGCGGCCTCAATCGCATCTTTCAGCTTCAGCCTGCTGCCAACGTCATCGCCATCAGTAAGGATGATCATGGCTTTGCGCCCGGTCTGCTTGCCCAGAACTTCGTCGGAAGCAAGGTAGGCGGCGTCAAACAGCAGGGTGCCTTTGTTGGACTGGGCGGTGGGCACAGGGCCGGGATTTCCCATGGGCGCCATTCCCGACGTGTTGGTATTGATGCGGGCCTTATCCAGGCCGGCGCGCAGCAGATGCGTGTCACTGGTCAGGTCCTGGAGCAGGTCCACGCTCACGTCAAAGCTAATCACGAACGCCAGGTCCTTGGGGGTGAGCACCTTTTGCAGAAAGCTGCCAGCCACGACTTTTTCCTCAGGCAGGGTGCGGTTCATGCTGTAACTGCTGTCAATCAGCAGGCCGATGGTGAGCGGTTGGTCCGTCATCGCGGCAAAATATTTGATGGTCTGGGGCTTCCCTTCTTCCAGCAGCTCAAATTCTTCCTTGGGAAGGTTGGGAACCATGGCGCCGTGCTTATCCTTTACGTTGAAAAGGACGTTTACCAGGTTCACGTTCTTGCGGAAGACCGGCGTATTGTTCTGACCCTTGTTGATGGGCGTCTGGTCCTGATCTTCGTCGGTGGTCGGCGCGTGACGCTCCGGCTGCGGCGCCTGATTGCTGGGCGGCGATCCGCTTCCCTGCGCGAGCGCGGACAGAGGAAGCAATGCGAGCACGATTAAGAAAAAATGCCTGCGCATAAAGGCCACTGGCCATGCCTTTCCTGATAAGTTGCGTTTAATCTATTGTATTAGATGCAGCAGTGTTGCCTCGCATCAGCCCGGCAAGCATTTACAATAAGATCAGGCGCTGGTGCCGTGATATCTGTGCGCAAGCCCGGGCCCTGGCCGCGTTCATAAGTGGTAGGAGGACTGATGTTTAGGTTGATCCACGGGATAACCAAGTTGGTCTGTGCCCTTTTCGTCTTAGCCTTGCCGGCGATTGCCCAGCAGAACCTCCCGGACAGCCCCACGCCCAAACCCCAGTCGCAATCGGCCACGCAGCAGCAAAGCGTGCCTGACGCGCCGCAGCCGAAGAACCCGCAAAACCAATTCCCCGATAACGCTCCGGCTGCACCAAAAAATGTGCACCCTGACGAACCGGCTGCAACGCCCACGCCGACCCCGCAAGCGCAGAAGGCGCGTCCGGGCCAGACCAATATCGTCACGGACGTAGGCCAGTTCGGCACGATGAGCATCAGCGTGAACTTCGTGCAGATTCCGGTGACGGTGAAGGACAGCGCCGGCAAGCTGGTGCCGGGGTTGGGATCGGATGATTTCCGCGTTTATGAAGACGGCGTGCCGCAGCAACTCAGGTTTTTTACCTCTGACTCGTTTCCCCTGTCCGCGGCGGTGATCATCGACACAAACTTGCCCTCCAGCACGATGAAGAAAGTGAATGAGTCCCTGCCGGCGCTGATGGGCGCTTTCAGCGAATATGATGAGGTGGCTCTATACCGTTACGGCTCGACGGTGCAACAGATTTCCGGCTTTACCGGAGCAACCAGCGTGTCGACTGCGACTCTCAATCGGATCAAGCGGCCGGGACGTGAGAGCGGCCCTCCTGTTGCCGGCGGCCCATTTGGCGGCGGCCCCACCATCAACGGGCATCCGGTGAACGATCCCAACGCCAATGGCGGCCGGGCGGGCGACGTACAAACGATTCCGCAGGAGGCCTTTGTCTTAAATGACGCGATTCTCCGCGCCGCGCAGGACCTGAGCCGCCGTGAGAAGGGACGCCGCCGCATCATTTTTGTGATCAGCGATGGCCGCGAAGTACAAAGCACGGCCCGCTACGACGAGGTTAAGAAGGTTCTTTTGTCTCAGGACATCGGGGTGTTCGGCGTGGGCGTAGATACCGCGGCCATACCTATCTATGACAAGCTGAACCGTATCCGGGTGCCTGGCTTTGGAACAGGAAATATTTTGCCGAAATATGCGGCTGATACCGGCGGCAACATGATGGCCGAATTTGATCGCTCCGGCATTGAGGCGGCCTTCGCGACGATTGCGGAGACAGCGCGCACACAATACACACTGGGATACAACACCAAAGCCACGCAATCGAGCGCCTACCGCTCCATCGACGTGCGCGTTTTGCGGCCCAACCTCACCGTCATCGCCAGATCAGGCTACTATCCGCTGCCGCCTAAGCCCAAACCATGAAGACGTTACCTTCGGTTATGCGCGCAAGAGGTGAGAGGTTTGATACTTCGCGGAACAGCGTAGAATTAGAGGCCGCGCCTGCTTCGTACGATATGATATAAAAAAGTCTTTCAGCAGCATGGGCCGTTGGGGCCGTGCCATGGGCAACACGTGGAAGGGCCGGACGCTAGGAGAGCCTTGAGCTTTATTAACTTTGCCGCTCGCGAAATTAACTGCAAGATCGTCTATTACGGCGCTGGCTTAGGCGGTAAGACAACGAACTTGCAGCATATTTTCGATAAGACGACGGACAAGCAAAAGAGCAAAATGATCTCGCTGGCCACCGAAACCGACCGTACGCTGTTCTTTGATTTTCTTCCCCTGGATCTGGGCACGGTGCGCGGCTTCCGCACGCGCTTCCATCTTTATACCGTCCCCGGACAGGTGTTCTATGATGCCAGCCGCAAGCTGATCCTGCGCGGCGTGGATGGCGTGGTTTTTGTGGCTGACTCCCAGGAGGAACGCCTTGACGCCAACATCGAGGCCCTGGATAACCTCAACGAAAACCTGAAAGAACAAGGCTACGATTTCAAGAAAATTCCCTACGTTCTGCAGCTGAACAAGCGGGACCTTCCCAGCGCCATGCCGGTCCCGGATTTGCAGCGCGAGCTGGTCCGCAAAGGCGAGCCTACGTATGAAGCGGTGGCGTTTCAGGGCAAGGGAGTTTTTGAGACCCTGAAAGAGGTCGCCCGCCTGGTGCTGATTGAGCTGAAAAAAGGCTAGCGCCGTCAGCATCGGTGATATTGATATCCAAAAAAGAGAGCCGGGCGTGGAGTCCCGGCTCTTACCATTTGCTATCTGCAAGCGGCTGAATTCTATTTGTGATCCAGTAGCGGAACAATGCCGCCGAACTCGCGTGGCGTCTTGTTGGCGCCGCGTCCGGCCTTGGCCGCCATTGGCGACCCGGCATTGAGCCCACCGTATTTCTCCAGCAGCACCGGCACCAGCGCCCCTTCGGCTTCCTTGGTGAAGGTGAGCTGTTCATCTTTGCGGTCGATGCGAATGAAGTCGCCCAGCTTGATCTGGCCGGTAGCGACCAAATTGGCCAGCGGGAAGACCACATTCTTCTCAATGGCGCGCTTCAGGTGACGCGCTCCGTACTTGGGATCGGTGCCTTCCCGCAGCAGGAATTGCTTGACCGGAGAGGTGCAGGAGAACACGAACTGGCTGTTGCCGGTGGCCTGCAGAATTCGCTGCTGCACCATGCCGAGCTCGATTTCCAGGATCTGCTCCAGGTGTTCGACCTTGAGCGTCTTGAAGACCACGATCTTGTCGATGCGATTCATGAACTCCGGCGAGAACTTGCGCCGGGCCGCATCCTGCGCGGTGCGGGTAATCTTGTCATCGAGAGCGGCGTCCATATGTCCGGGGCGCTGCGTGTTGCCGAAGCCAAGGCCTCCCGTCATAAGTTCGTCCATCTCGTGTGCGCCGAGGTTGGAGGTCATGACGATCAGGCACTGTGACAGATCAACGCGGCGATTGTCGCCCAGGGTAAGCGTGGCCTTATCCAGGATGCCGAGCAGGAGCTGCCACAGGGCGTCGCTGGCTTTTTCGATTTCGTCGAAGAGCAGCAGCGTGAGCTTGAGCTTTTCCGTGTGCCACTGGTTGAGAGCTTCCTGCGTGAGCAGGGGATGGGTCTCACGGTGGCCGAGATAGCCAGGAGGCGAGCCGATCAGCTTGGCGATCTCATGGCTGTGCTGAAACTCGGCGCAGTCAATCTTGATGACGGCGCGCGGATCGCCGAAAAGCGATTCCGCCATGGCTTCCACCACGCGCGTCTTGCCTGAGCCGGTCGGGCCGAGGAAGAGAAGGTTCCCCACCGGGCGCGACGGAGCGTTCAATCCGGCAAGAAACATCTGGTATATTTCGACGACTTTTTCAACAGCCGGGTCCTGGCCGACGATCTTCCGCCGCAGTGCTGTTTCAAAGTCCAGCGCGTCAGAGCTGCGCCGTGTGGGATCAAGAGCAGTATTAAAGCCGGTCCTCATAATTTCCCCGCCTCTTCTTCCAGAGGACGCCCCCATAATAAAGAGGCATGAATGGTCAGATGGGAGCACAAGCAGCAGAGTTGTAATAACTGATTGGTCAACAGGCTGCCGATCCGGATTGCGAGTTTCTGCATCGTAACTTTAGATGCTGCGTGGGTGACAAAAGGCCAGTCACTCCAGCCATTTTGATCAGGGTACCGGGTTGCATGCTAAGATGCCAGAAAGACCCCGGGAAAGAGTCGTACATGTCATCCAAAAAGTTTGGTTTCCTCTCCTCCGCGGCCCTGATTGTGCTTGGGCTGTTTGCGCTTGTGGTGTTCCTCACCCGGCACACTCCGATTCAGGCCGTTGCGGCCGAACAATCGACGCCCGCCACCCAGAGTTCGCCGGCCAACGCCTCAGGTCCAGGGGCCCCGGCGCAGGAACTACCGCCGGGAACAATTACATACACGACTAAGGCCCTGACCACCGCGCAATTTCTGGCCCGTAACCACCTGACGGAATCGCAGTATATGACCGTGGCGGAATACGTGGCGGCCATCGCCAAGGCCAACAACGGCAAAACCACGTTCAAGAAGGGTGAGACGGTGTTCATTCCCGGAATCGAGCCCCAGCCCATCGTTGAAAAGACCCGCCCCTTCGCCAAGGAGAATGAGGTCCGGGCCATCTACATGACGGGAGGAACGGCCGGCAGCGCCCACGGGATTGAGCTGGTAAAGCGCTGGCACGATGCAGGCGGAAATGCCGTGGTATTCGATATTAAGGACAGCGACGGAACCATTAATATTCCGTTTCAGCATCCTTTGGCGCGCAAGATCAAGAATTACCCGATTACCAACCTGCCTAAGTACGTCCGTTTCCT
>DASTPO010000137.1:0-6814 GCA_035762225.1 Candidatus Angelobacter sp. | reverse complement strand
CAAGTTTATCCGTGAGCAATCCAAGCGTTATCTGGCCAGCATGCCGCATCTCGACTAGGTCGCAAGGGAAGACAGCAGCTGATGAAGAGGAACTTCCAATTCGCGACATTGCTTGTGACTGCCGGTTTTCTAGCAGCCGGGGCGATTGCAGGCAGCCAGGCCGCAGTGGCGCAAAGCAATAGTCCGCGGCTCTACCGGTCAGGCTCAGAATGGGTGCAGGAAGTTTCAGGGACGTTTTCGGCGGGGAAGATCGTGCGCGTGAGGTCAAGCAGCGGATCCATACGCATCCAGGGCGCGCAGCAGAACAACATTACCTACACCATCCGGGAGCATGTTCGGGCGGTTTCAGCAGAGAGCGCGCGGCGCGAGCTGAGCCACATGAAATTTACCACGTACAGTTCAGGCGAGACGGTGATCCTGCGCGCGGACTGCGAAGGATCGAACCGCGGGTCAATTGATTTTGATATCCAGGTCCCCAACCAGACGCAGCTGGTAAAGCTGGAAACGGATGGCGGATCGGTGGTGGCGAAGAACCTTTCCGGCCGCTTGGAGGCGACTACCGGGGCGGGGGGAATCCAGCTTGACCAGATTGCTGGAGTGGTGACGGCGACCAGCGGCGGCGGAAACATTGAGATTGGCAAGGTCGGCAGCGATGTGCAGGCTACGACCGGCGGCGGAAGCATTCGTCTGGTATCGGCCGGAGGGCAGGTGACGGCGAATTCCGGTGGTGGGAATTTAAATATCGGCTGGGCCAAGCTGATGACGCTGCGGACGGAAGGCGGGTCAATCCACGTGACCAAGTGCGGTGGCCAGGTGAAGGCGGCGACCGGTGGCGGGAATATCGAGTTGATTGATATTGCGGGCGCGGCGCAGATTGAAACTGGCGGCGGCAGCATCCATATCGGACCGGTAAGCGGCGGCGTGCGCGCGGAGACTGGCGGCGGCGCGATTATGGCCAAGTTGGCAGCAGGCGGAGCGCCATTCACGGATTCCAAGCTGGAGACGCAGGTCGGAGATATTGTGGTGTTCGTGCCCGATGGGCTGGGGCTGAATATCCGCGCTGCGGTGGAGGTGGCGCGGGGCTACGGTATCCGCAGCGATTTTGGCGAGCAATTGAAGATTTCCAGCTCGTCAAAGAACATGGGACCACGCGAGGTTTTTGCCGAGGGGAGCTTGAATGGCGGCGGACCGGTGTTGCACGTCCATACTACCGCCGGGAACATTGAATTTAGGCGCGAAGTAAGTAGATAACGCCCTTGCAGGAAATGAATACGGAGTGACTGTTATGAGTCGAGTGATGACAACTGCGCTGCTGCTGGCCGGGCTGGCCCTGCCGGCGATCTCGGCGGAGATGCAACCGGAGTCGCCGTCGAACCACGTGTCAGGATATTTCTACGCCGCAAGCCGCTCGTATCTGGGCGTCGACATCCAGGACATAACCGCAGACCGCGTGAACGCACTCAAGCTGAAAGAAGAACGCGGAGTAGAGATCACGATGGTCGATGGAGATGCGCCAGCGGCGAAAGCCGGGTTACGCGAGCACGATGTCATCCTCGATTTCAACGGCACGGCCGTGCAGAATGAAGAGCAGCTGCGTCGTCTCATCCGTGAGGTCCCGCCCGGGCGCACCGTCTCTCTCGGCATCAGCCGTGACGGCAATCCCCTGAAAGTTGACGTTCAGCTCGCCGACCAGAGCAAGATCATGGCGCAGAGCAAGCCGCGCATTCGCATTGCTCCGCCCAGAGTCATCGTCCCGCGCAATGGCATTGACATTCCGGGCTTCCAGATTCAGATCTACTCGGTGGCGCTGGGCGTGCAGACTGAAAACCTGACGCAGCAGCTGGGCGAATACTTCGGCGTCAAGGATGGAGAAGGTGTACTGATCCGTTCGGTAGAGAAGACCGGCGCTGCCGGCAAAGCGGGATTGAAAGCCGGGGACATCATCGTCCGCGCCGACAACGAAAAACTCACGGACGGCACTGATCTCAGCCAGGTTCTGCGCAAGCATCGCAGCGGCGGCAAGCTCAGCCTCTTGATCATGCGTGACAAACACGAGCAGACCATTACGGTCACCCTGCCGGACCGCGGCTCGCGTGACTCCTCTTTCCTGGTCATCGACGATGCTGACCTGCAAGCTTCTATCGGGAACATCAGCGGAATGCTGGAGAACCTGGACCTGTCCAACGCGATGGTTGTCATTGACGACAACATGGCCTCAGTCGAGCAGGCGATGAAAGCGTTTGATGGGAAATTGCCGTCAATGGAAATCAGCCCGGAGTTGGAAAAAGCGCTGCGCCAGGCGGGCAAGGCGCTGGAACAACTGAATACCTGTCCTGATCCTATCTAGACTTTTTCATGCTGCTCCAACATTGAGCGTGGCCACTGTGGTCACGCTCTTTTTTCAGCCGTCCGCAGCCAGGCCGGCCGCAACATTCGTCATGTCGTCAGTTTTCCGGCGGACGCAGCTCCAGCAGCGTTGCCGGATTCAGGTACTCGCCGCGCCAGCGCACGGCAAAATGCAGATGTGGCGCAGTCGCGCGGCCAGTGCCGCCGCTTAGCCCCAGCAGCTGCCCGGTTTCCACCTTCTCGCCTTCTTTCACCTTGAACTCGGAAAGATGCAGGTAGAGCGTGAGCAGCCCCTGGCCGTGATCAATGATCACGCAATTCCCTTCAAAGTACATCGGGCGCGCCAGGATGACCGTGCCGCTGTTGGCGGCATGAATTGGCGTTCCTGTACCGACTCTGAAGTCGAGCCCTGTGTGCTGGCTTTTTTTCACCCCGTTAAATACGCGCGCCGATCCAAACACCCCGGAAAACTCGGCTTCTGCCGGCGCCTTGAAACGCCCTGACCACAGCGGCTCCGGCAGCGTGGTGGCAAAGATCCGCTTCTTGATCGCCTGGTCTTCCTCAATCCGCGCCAGCGTCTCCTTGGGCGGCTCCACAAAGCCAGGAGCCACCGCGAGCGCGCTGGAAGGATAGTTTGCTGCGCCCACCATCACGCTGCGGTTCTGGCTTGGCTTTGCGCCCGCTCCGCTTGCTTCGCCCTGAAGATGCAGTTCATAGTTCCCCGGCTTGGCATGCAGGCTCACGCCGGCCAGCGCATACCAGCATTGGCATGCGTCGCTGAAGCGGAAGTCCAATGCCTGTCCCAGAAAATTGCCGGTAACGGCTTTCAGTTTCTCCGGCGGGGTCACGCGGAACAGCACCGGGGAGCCGTTCACCACGTGCTCGGGCTGCCACTGGACCTTCCATGTCTCAGCCGTGGACGCGCCGGCAGCCACGCTGAGCACCGCCAGCAGAATTCCTGCTGTTGAAAGTGATCTGAGAAAACGATACATAGATTTGGATCGGAGCTGCACACCGGCTAAGGCCCCATTTCTTACTTGATGGCCTCAGCCGTGTCATCAGTGTAAATCAGTGATGAGACTTCACTCCGTCCAGCGTTTGAAGATCAGCGAGCCGTTGGTCCCGCCAAAGCCAAACGAGTTGGAGAGCGCCACATTCAACGAGGCTTTGCGCGCCACGTTGGGAACATAATCCAGGTCGCACTCCGGGTCCGGCTCTTCCATGTTGATGGTCGGAGGCAAAATCTGGTCGCGCAGAGCCAGGATCGTGATTCCGGCCTCCAGGCCTCCCGCGCCGCCCAGCAGATGTCCAGTCATGGACTTGGTGGAACTCACCGGGATTTTTGTATCCGCGCCAAACGTCCGCTTGATGGCCATGGTTTCCAGCACATCGCCAATCGGCGTTGAGGTGCCATGCGCGTTTACGTAATCGATGTCGGCGGGGGACAGCTTGGCGTCGTTGATCGCGGTGGTCATCACGCGCCATCCGCCTTCGCCGCCTTCGGCCGGCTGGGTAATGTGGTACGCGTCCGCGCTCATGCCGTAACCGATAATCTCAGAGAGGATATTCGCACCGCGGCGGCGGGCAAACTCCAGCTCTTCCAGCACGACAATGCCGGCGCCCTCGCCAATCACAAACCCGTCGCGGCCCTTGTCCCACGGACGGCTGGCCTTTTCCGGAGCATCATTGCGCGTGGAAAGAGCGCGCATGGCGGCAAACCCGCCCACGCCCATGGGAGTAATCGCCGCTTCTGATCCGCCGGCAATCATCACGTCGGCGTCGCACCGCTGGATGATCCGGTATGCGTCGCCAATGGCGTGCGCACTGGTGGTGCAGGCGGTGGCGGTGGCTTCGTTCGGCCCCTTGGCGCCATAGCGGATGCTCACGTGCCCAGCCGCCAGGTTCACAATGGCTGCGGGAATAAAAAATGGCGAGATCTTGCGCGGGCCGCCCTTCAGCAGCTCGGCGTGCTCTCGCTCAATCACGTCAAAACCGCCGACGCCGGATCCAATATGGACCCCTACCCGCGTGGCAATCTCCGGGGAAACCTGCAGGCCTGCCATCTTCATGGCTTCATCGGTTGCGGCCATCGCCAGATGGATGAACCGCCCCATCTTCTTGACTTCTTTTTTATCGATGAAGTTCAGAGGATCGAAGCCTTTGATCTCGGCTGCAATCTGGCAGGCAAAATTGGTTACGTCAAAGCGGGTGATTTTGGCCACGCCGCTCTTGCCCGCAACAATGTTCTGCCAGACTTCAGTGCTGGTGTGGCCCACGCCACAGATCAGCCCCAGGCCCGTTACAACCACCCGCCTCGCCAATCACTTGCCGCCTTTCGAGTGTTTGTCAATGTAGTCGATCGCGTCTTTGACGGTGCGGATCTTTTCCGCGTCTTCGTCCGGAATCTCGATGTCGAAGGCTTCCTCGAACGCCATGACCAGCTCCACCGTATCCAGTGAGTCTGCGCCAAGATCGTCCACGAAGGAGGCGTTGGGCGTCACTTCGCCTTCATCCACTCCAAGCTGTTCAACAATGATTTGTTTTACTTTATCTTCAACTGCGGCCATAAGGCTTGTGTCTCCTTCTTGTCCTTGATGAATGATGAATTCCGTGATGCGGGCTGCGCTACTGCTGTACTGACTTTGCGTTCTTCTGCACGTAATCCACTGCGTCCTGGACGGTCGCGATTTTTTCCGCGTCTTCATCCGGGATCTCAATGCCAAACGTTTCTTCCAGCGCCATGATCAGTTCCACGCGGTCCAGCGAGTCCGCTCCCAGATCGTCCACGAAGGATGCCTCCGGCGTAACGTCGGACGCCTCCACCCCCAGCTGGTCGACCACGATCTGCTTCAGCTTCTCCTCGACTCCCGGCATTAAGCTCTCCTGCACATGTTTCAAACCGGCTAGTGTAATTGCTTCAAAAATGACATGTAAAGGGCTAAGCGTCAGTTTTCTTACACTTAGCCAGAATCAACGTCAGGCCGGGGATTCAACCCGCCCATCACCAGAACCCGGCTGTTTCAGTTCCGCCAGGACCGCCTGCCGCCCTAAAATGCCTTCCGCGCCACCAACAGCGACTGCGGCATGGGTTCCAAAGCTATCAGCTTGGGTGTTCCAAAGCCGGCGTTCCTGCACATCTCCGCGTACTCTGCCAAGGTGTAGGCATCGCCCTCCGGCGTGTTGCCCAGCATGGTCACGCTGAACAGCGCAGGCACCGGCGGGGACACGCGGTCATCGTTCGGCACAAACTCTAAGATTATCACCTGACCGCCGGGATTGAGGGCCGAGTGGGCTTTTTTCAGCATTTTTTCGTTGTCGGCGGGTGAAAAGTGGTGCAGCAGGTTGGTGATCAACACCGCATCGTAACCCGTCCCATAATCCACCTCGAACGCGCTTCCCGGCAGCAGATGGTACCGGTCGGCCAATCCGTGCTTTGTGGCGTTCTCCTGCGCCACCGGAAGCACGTTGGCCCAATCCAGCGCGTAAATGTGGGCCTTGGGAAGCCGCTGGGCTGCGGTAATGCCAAACAAGCCATGGCTGGCGGCTATATCCAGGATCTTGGCTGATGGGCGAGAACTCAGCTCTCCGGCCAGCAGACCTGCCATCGTCTGCGCTGCCGGGACCATCATCGGCGCCATGCCTCGGGCAAACTCCATCCAGATCGGATCGTCCGGGGCCACAGTGCTGTGCTCTTCCGCCGAGCCACCTTTTCGCACCGCCTCGCCCAGGTGCTCAAAGCTCGCCAGTTGCGTGGGATGCAACAGAAAATTGAACGCCAGCCCAAGATATGCGGGTGAGCGGCGGTCAAGAAAGAAGGCTGTGTCCGGCGTTAGTGAGTAATGATTGCCGCTCTTGGTCAGGAAACCCATCACTACAAGGCCGTCGCTCAGCATGCGCACGCCACGTTCAGCCGCATTACAGGCTTTTGCAATCTCTGCTGCCGTGCGGCTGCCCTGGGCGATTGCCGTAAAAAGATCGATATCCACCGCCGCCTTTAAGCCAAACGCGCGTTGGTATCCCTGAATTGTGCTGAATATCTGAACCGGAGTGGGGGGAGTGGCAGGCTGCTGCTGTGCCGACATGTATGTTTAAAACCTCATTTCTATTCTATCTGTTTGTGCGGTTGTGCAGGCTCCAGCAATGACACCCACGGGAACCTCCATCCCATCGGCTTCGCACCTCAATCGGCCGGGCCGGCAAAGAGAATGAGGTTTCCATCAGGGTCCATCACAACGAAAGTTCTTGCGCCCCAGGGCTCTTTCTTCAGTGTTTGATGAAAGCGCACCCCTGCGGCCTGGTAACTCAGAAAAAGTTGCTTGATCTCATCTGCGGTAGCGACGGTAATGGACGCAGAGAGCAGATGCTCGCGCTCCCGAATGTCAAGGAACACTGGTTCGCACACCATCCTCAAAGCAAGCCGCGCCTGGTCGCGAGAGACCTGCCCGTAATATGGCGGATCGCCATAGAC
>DASTPO010000136.1:0-3966 GCA_035762225.1 Candidatus Angelobacter sp. | reverse complement strand
ACTCAAGATTCGAGCTGGGCGTGTGCGCGCGATTGTAAGGATAAGCCGCAATCGGATGGATGCTGGCGTAGTCGCCGCCTCTTGGCCTGGTGTAGCCCTCGGCGAGTTTTGCCGGATCGGCTTTCTTCAGCAGCAGGGTGCATGAAGTCATACCCAGCGGTTTGAATATGTGCTCATCGGCGTAGTCTTCAAAGCTCGTGCCGGAAACCTTCGCTACTAGGTCCCCAAGCACCTCATACGCCATGTTGCTGTAAGCCATCTTCGTGCCGGGATTAAACAGCAACTTTTGCGTTGTCAGGCTGCGCACGTAGCGCTCCAGCGCGCCATCATCGTATTGCGGTTTGTTCCATTCGTAATCATCCACGTCCGGCATGCCGGAAGAATGGGTCAGCATCTGCCTCACCGTGATCAAGCGGTAGCGCGCGTCGTTCAGACGAAAATAAGGAACGTACTTCGTTACCGGAGCGTCCAGGTCCACTTTCCCCTGTTCCCACAGCTGCATCACGCAGGTTGCGACGAATGGCTTGGTCACCGACGCCATATGAAACAGCGTCTCCGCCGTGACTGGCTTTTCCGGATGGCCCAGCTTCATCACGCCAAAGCCGCGGGCGTAGACCAGCTTTCCATCGTGAACCACGCCGATGGCCACGCCGGGCGTGGGATCGTCCTGCAAACCTTTCTCGATCAAGGGATCGATAAGCTGCTTCAGCCGCTCGCTCTCCGTCTGGGCGAAAAGCCCAACCGTGTGTAGCAGCAGAAAGACCAGGCAAGTCCGACGCCACGCTGTTTGCATTCGCTCTCCGTTTGCAACTAAATATCTAGTAGGAACTAAGTATAGACAGCGCCATGTCCTTTCTTGTGAGCGGCTTCTTATCGTTATTTTTCCCTTCGTCCGGCCGCCCAATTGTTAATGCCAGAAAAAAACTTGATAAGTGGGCTTGGCGCGTGGTAAGTGCTGCGGCGCAACGAAACAAAGCGTAAGCGCGCGGGGATAACGAAATCAGTAGCGGAACAAGTATGACAGTTTGATAAAAATCTGCCGGCCGTCGTTCAGAAACGTACTCCGCGTCCGCGCCAGCCCGTCGAATGACTGTCCTGGCGCGCAGGAAAAACCGCCGCAGGTCCGCTGCAACAACGGATCGATATTCTGCAGATCGCTGTTGTATCCCACGTAGATCGCGGTTCCCGGATTCAGCAGGTATGTGAACAGCACGTCGCCGTTGAAGCCCTTGGTGGTTTGCAGCGTGGTCAGGAACGGATTGGCAATCGTGGTTGTGTACTGCCCGATCAGGCGGAGGGAAAACTCTTTGGTGAACTGGTAATTCCACTTGGAGCGGATAATGTGGTTGTTAAAGATGTTCAGGTGCGTGTCCTTGTCCTGCAGGCGGGTCATCAGGTAAGTGTTCTCGATCGTCAGTCCCTTCATCGGCCGCACCACGCCGCGCATGAATGCCGTGTTCTGGTAGCCCAGCACCGGAGGCCCGCTGCGCGGAACAAAATTGGTGGCTGTCTCCCAGTCCGTTTCAATGTCCAGGTTGATCCACTTGAAATATTGTGTTCCCACCTCCGCGCCGCCCAAAATGTGCGCGTAGTCGCGGTTTGTGGCCAGCGTTGAAAAATCGCTCGGGCGCAGGCGCTCGTGGTCCCATACGGAAAAGATGCTGACAAAGCTGTTGCGCGGAAAGTTCCATGAGTACCCGGGATTGAGTTGGTGGTTCAGCCTGACCCCGTTGTGGTCCCACAGGCTCAGCTGAAACAACCGCGGCCCGTGCGACACCAGAAACCTTCCCTCCGGATGAAAAGTACGGTTGATGAAGTTGCTGAACCTCCGGAAATCCGTCCGGTTCACGAAGCCCGTCTCGGTGTCGAATCCCGCCGAGATGTCCTGGTACATGGTGTTGAATTCCACCTTGCGCGAGCTGCGCTCCGCGTACACCATGTACGCTGGCCCGGATTCGTGTGTTCCGTCATCGAACTTGGTCTCGCTGGTCACGGCCTGTGCCTGAAGCTGCCAGTTCTGTCCGAATTTGAGCTGCGTGTCCACGCCGCCTACGCGGTTGAATCCCACAATGCAGCGCTGCGACGTGCAGAATGAATCGGGATTCGTATGCAGCTCGCGATCGGTGTAGATAAAGCCGATGCTGTTGTTTTTTCCCAGCTCGCGATTCACGCGCACAATCCCGAAATATGCGTTCTCTCCCGCCAGCGGATCGGTCCCGATCACGCTCGTGCCCGGAGAGCGGTCGTTGGCCAGCATGGTTCCAATCGCCCAAGGGCCGGCCTTGCCCGTCAGGCGCACGCCATAAAGCGGATTGGCAATCCGGCGCGTGAACACCAGGTTCAGCGGCGTCTGGAAGAAGTTGGCGTTCTCCTGGAAGAACGGCCGTTTCTCGGGAAAGAACACTTCAAAGCGCTGGTTCACCGTCACCTGCGGATCGTCCGACTCAATCTGCCCGAAGTCCGGATTGATCGTCGTGTCCAGCACCAGGCTGTCTTTGATCACCAGTTTGGAGTCCAGCCCTTCTTTTGGCTCCACATGCTTGCCGGTAAAACGATCTCCCGCTGGATCGCGCTCATCCAGTGCGCGGAACGCCCCCACCGAGGTGTAAGGAATGAACTGCATGTTGCGGCTCGGTGAAATTTCCTGGAAGCCGTTCAGCGTTCCTTCCTGTGTCAGCATGCCCTGGATGCGGTTGGTGTTCACCGGGAAAAATGAGTGTTCTGAGTTTCGCGGAATCACCCGGATCAGGATCACGCCCCAGCTGATAGGCCCGGCCGACCTGAAGCGCAGTGACTTGAACGGAATCTCGATGATCACCATGTAGCCATTGCTGTTCAGCTTGGTGGTGGTGTGCCAGACCGTGTCAAACGTGTTGTCCGGCCCCTGGTTTTCCGCCCACAGCCCGTCCTGCTGTATGCCGTACGGATTGGAGTAAAACATGTAGGCATGTCGCTGATCATGGAAAGTGTCCAGCCACAGGCCGACCTGGTCGTCGTCATCGATTAGCTCGCGACGCAGCATGCGCGCCCGTATCTTCTTTGGATCTTTGTCGAACGCCAGAAACACTGCGTAAAAACTCTTGGCGGTATATCCAAGGTAGGCTTCAGTAGGCTGGCTCACCGGAGCGCCGTCATGCGGCTCCTTCTGCGTGAACTTGCCGATCTTCAACATCTGCTTTGCCAGCGCCGTCGCCGGCTCCATGCCCTCAAAATCGCCGAGCTTTGGCCCTGTCGGCAGCCGCGGAATGTCGAGCGAAGTTATCTCCGCGTTCAGGTTCGGAGCTTTCAGGCTGGGGCCTCTTTGCTGGGCAAAGAGAGAAGCAGACGCCCACACCAAAATTGCTATGAAGCAAGCTATCTGCCGGAAGTGTGGCGCTGTCGACACGTCAGTGGTTCCCGTTGGTTCGCTGCGGAGGACACAATCCTCAACTTAGACTTACCGTCTTCTGAAAGGTTAGAGAGCTCAACTTCGCCCTGAAATGATGAATACCTTGCCGGAAAATTCTGGTTTCAGCCTTTCGGCGGTTTCCAGCGAATGCCCTCAAAACAGGTCCGGCTGTCTGCCGAACTTGATGCCAAAGTGGTCATAAGCCAGCCGCGTCGCCACCCGTCCGCGCGGAGTGCGGTCCAGAAATCCGATCTGTATCAGAAACGGCTCATAGATTTCTGCCAGTGCGTCCTGTTCTTCCGCCAGCGCCGCCGCCAGCGTGCTCAACCCCACCGGCCCGCCGTTATATTTCTGGATAATGGTCAGAAGCAGCCGCCGGTCAATCTCGTCAAACCCATGCTTGTCCACTTCCAGCATCTCCAGCGCGGCCTGCGCGGTGGCCCGGTCGATTCGTCCCTGGCTGCGCACCTGGGCAAAGTCGCGGACGCGCCGCAGCAGCCGGTTGGCGATGCGTGGCGTTCCCCGGGCGCGGTGCGCCAACTCGCTGGCTCCGTCCTCATCAATCGCCACTCCAAGAA
>DASTPO010000135.1:0-5659 GCA_035762225.1 Candidatus Angelobacter sp. | reverse complement strand
CGCGAAACGGCAAAACCGGCGAGGAACGCGGCGAAGACCAGGTTCACGTTCATGAGGCCGGCGACCGCGACATAGGAAAAGACGATCAGCAACGTGAACGTTACCGGCGAATTGTTGGCCAGCATGTTGAAGCGCGACTTGGAGATGCGCTTCATGGCGCGCGGCGCCAGAGTAAGACCCAGGGCAAAGTAAACCAGCGTGACCCCAATGTGGATGGCGATCTGCTGTTTAGGCGTGCCCACCGAGGTGGCCAGAGCGGTGGCAATCGCCAGCACGGCCCACAGACCAATATCCTCAAGCACGGCCACGCCCAGCACCAGGCGGGCAAAGCGCGTGTGCAGGATCTTGAGATCGAAAAAGATGCGCGAGATTACGGGGATGGAGGTAACCGCGACGGCGATACCCATCACCAGCACCAGCGAAGTACGGTTCTGCTTGTCACCCATGAACCAGCCCAGCGGAATCAGAGAGGCCAGGCCGAGCATGATGAAAAACGGCAGAGCGGTGCCGACAGAAGCCAGCCAGGCAATCTGCTTGCGCTCATGCTTCTGGAAGAGCGCCTTGGTTTCAGCGCCGGATAGAAACATCAGCAGCAAGAGACCGAGCTGATAGAGCAGATCGAGCGCGGCCTGTTTGGGCGCGACATCGACCTTCAGCTGAAGAATATTGCTGTACAGAGCCAGCTTGCCGAGCACGAAGGGGCCGAGCAGGATTCCGGCGAGGATTTCACCAATGACGCGCGGCTGGCGCAGCCGGGCGAAGAGATATCCCAGCAGGTGCGCTGAGGTAAGGAGAATCGCGAGAAATAAAATGAGTGGCCCTACTGCTGTGGCTGGCATGGCTAGGTAATGGAGCCGGGTTCCCGAAATGGCTCTCCATTGAGATGAAAGGAGAGCTGCAGGCGTTGCTAACGGTCTGGATGGGTGGCCGGATTTGTTACCATCTGATTATGGCGGCAAATGACAAGGTTCGCGTGCGGTTTGCTCCTTCGCCGACGGGGCAGCTGCACATCGGGAACGTGCGCACGGCGCTGTTTAACTGGCTTTTTGCCCGGCAGAAGGGCGGCACGTTCATTTTGCGGATCGAAGACACTGACCTGGAGCGCAGCGAGGCGCGCTATGAGACCCAGCTGATGGAAGACCTGAAATGGCTGGGGATCGACTGGGATGAAGGGCCGGATGTGGGCGGGCCTTATCCGCCGTACCGGCAGTCGGACAAGATGGAGGTCTACAAGGGGTACGCGGAGCGGCTGATCAAGGAAGGCAAAGCGTATTACTGTTTCTGCTCGGCGGAGGAGCTGGAGCGGGAGCGCGAGCAGGCGCTGGCGGAACAGAAGCAGCCGATTTACTCGGGCAAATGCCGGAGGCTGGACCCGGCTGAAGCCGACCGAAGGCGCGCCGCGGGCGAAGCGGGCGCGATACGGCTGAAGATTCCCGAGCATCCAATCCGCTTCCATGACATTGTCCGCGGAGACGTGGAGTTTTCGCACGAGGTGGTGAGCGATCCCATCATTGTGCGGTCCAGCGGGATGCCGATCTACAACTACGTAGTGGTGATCGACGACGCAGATATGAAGATCACGCACGTGATCCGCGGCGACGACCATATTTCCAACACGCCGAAACAGGTTGCGGTGTATGAGGCGCTGGGACTGAAGGCGCCTGAGTTCGCGCATCTTTCGACGATCCTGGGGCCGGATGGGGGAAGGCTTTCCAAGCGGCACGGCGCGACTTCAGTGGCGAACTTCCGCGAGATGGGGATCCTGCCGGAGGCGCTGATGAATTATCTGGCGCTGCTAGGATGGGCGCCAAGCGGCGGCGATCGCGAGATCTTTCCCAAAGAAGAGTTGATCAAGGAGTTTTCGCTGGAGCGGGTGACGCCGTCGCCGGCGGTGTTCGATACGGAAAAGCTGCACTGGCTGAACCGGCATTACATCAAGCAGAGCGCGCCGGAGAGAATCCATCAGCTGGGAAGCGAGGCGCTGCAGCGGGCGGGATTGCTGCCGGCGAGCGCGAACGGCAGCGTGAGCGGATGGGCTAACAGCATGATCGATCTGCTGGTGCCGTATGTGGACAGGCTGGAGCAGCTGCCGGAGAAGGCGAAGATCATCTTTAATGGCGATGCCGCTGCGGCGCTGGCACTGCCGGAGAATGTTGAGGCGCTGTCGGGCGACAAGGCGAAAGCGGTGGTGCAGGCGTTTGCGCGGCGGGCGGAGACGGAGTCGCCGCTGACGGCGGAGAAGTTCAAGGCCATCATGGATGAGATCAAAGCGGAGACGGGCGCAAAAGGAAAAGACCTGTTTCATCCGGTGCGGATCATGCTGATTGGCTCGCATTCAGGGCCGGACTTCAACCGGCTGATTCCGCTGATAGAAGAGGGCAGCAGGCTGGAATTGCCGGTGAAGGTGAAGAGCGTCCGCGAAAGAGCGGCAGAGTTTGTGAAGGCGCAAGAACACCGGCCATGAAACCGCACTTCCGTTTTGACTTCACATTTCCGCGCAACTACGAAGTCAGAATGCTGGAAGCTGCTCCGCCGATCCATCCCATCGAGAAGGTCTATCACTACCCGGTAGAGCTGGAAGAAGGCGACCGCAACGGAATCTATCTGAGGGTGACGCCCGCCAGCGGCCCGGCATGGGTGGGATTCTTTGCCCAGGGCTTTGATTCAGACCAGGTAATCAGCGCGATGTGCTCGCTGCCGGACCCAAACTCCTTCTGCGCGGTGGTGGGCGGCTACGCATACCTGATGAAGGCCGACGATCCCATGAAATGGCAGCGCATTGAGCAGCGGCCGGTGGTGGATGTGCGCGTGCTGGCGCAACATGGATTGGTGCTGTTTACCGGGTTTACGTCGATCACAGCCGTGGGGAGCGAGGGAATTGCGTGGACGACGGCACGGCTTACATGGGAGGGGCTGACCCTTACCGAGGTGGATGGCGACACGTTGCGCGGCAATGGATGGGACGCGCTCAAGGACAAAGAAGTGCCGTTTGAGGTGGATCTAAAAACGGGGAAGCATACGGGCGGGGCGAACCCCTAAGCGCGGTTGATCGGCGACAAGAGAAAGTGGTAGCTTGGTAAATGACAGCCCGCTCACGCGAAAGCGTGGGCGGGTTTTGTTTTGGAGATAAAAGCGATTCAAAAGGAGTCCCGAATGACCGCGACATCGCAGAGCGTGTGCCTGAATGGGCAGCAAATCTACTTTGAAATTCATGGAAGCGGCGAGCCGCTGGTTCTGCTGCACGGCTTTTCAGGGTCGAGCCAGGACTGGAAGACGTCACTGCATGGGTTGGACGGTTTTCAGCTGGTGATTCCGGACCTGCGCGGCCACGGAAGGTCGGGCACGCTGATGAGACCGTTCCGGCATGAGGACGCGGCGACGGACATGCTGGCGCTGCTGGACCATCTGGGAATCAGCGCATGCAAAGGCCTGGGGATCAGCGTCGGCGGCAACGTGCTGCTGCATATGGCGGTGCGGGAAGCAAAGCGCGTGAAGGCGATGGTGCTGGTGAGCGCGACCCCATATTTTCCTGAACAGGCCCGGGCAATCATGCGGCAATATGCGGCGAACCTTCCGCAGGAGATGAGGGAGCGGCTGGGGAAGGCCCATCCGGGTGGAGACGCGCAGGTCAAGGCGCTGCTGGACAGCACGACGGCGTTTGCGGACAGCTATGACGACCTGAATTTCACCCCGGACAAGCTGGCGACCATTGAGGCGCGCACGCTGATTGTGCAGGGTGACAGTGATCCCCTGTATCCGGTTGAGATTTCCGTGGAGATGGCGAAGGCCATTCCGCATGCGCAGATGTGGATCATCCCCAACGGAGGCCACGGGCCGGTAATTGGCGAGAGATGGCCTGAGTTCGTGAAGACAGCAAGAGCGTTTCTGCAGGGATGATGGCCGGGTATGAGGCTGGGGCTTCCGCCCCGCTTCCCCTCCGACAAGCTCAGAGTGTCCAAAGCTGACAACCAAAAACCTTTACCACAAAGGACACGAAGGAACACAAAGGGAGGGCAGGGAGACCATCGACCCAGCACATTTGTGCGCTAACTCAACAGCGACTCTTCTTCTGAGCCTCGCTCACGCGCTCCTAGCGCCTCAAGCTATAATCTATTATGGCGACAAACGCGCAGCCCGCCTCGCAAAAAGAGCTGAAGCTGCTTACCTCCAAGTTCCAGCAGCTCCTGGGCAAGGTCGCCGAAAACCGCCCGACCGACGATCTGGAAATCATCCGCAAGGCCTACGATTTTTCTCTGCAGCATCACCAGGGGCAGACGCGCGCCTCGGGCGAACCCTACCTTATTCATCCGCTGGAAGTGGCGCTGGTGCTGGCGGACATGAAGCTTGATTCCACGGCGATCTCCGCCGGTCTGCTGCATGACGCGATAGAAGACACACCGGTGACCCATGAAGACGTGCGCCGCGAGTTTGGCGAGCAGGTGGTGCACATTGTGGAAGGCGTCACCAAGATCGACAAAATCGATATGGCCAGCCGGGAGGAGCGGCAGGCGGAAAACGTCCGCAAGATGGTGCTGGCCATGGTGGACGATATCCGCGTGGTGCTGATCAAGCTGGCCGACCGCCTGCACAACATGCGCACGCTGAAACATCTGCCGGAAGACCGGCGGCAGCAGGTGGCGAAGGAGACGCTGGAAATCTACGCGCCACTGGCCCACCGCCTGGGGATGGGCAAGGTGCGCGGCGAGCTGGAAGACCTGGCGTTCCGCTATGTGGACCCTATCGGGTATGACCAGGTGCGGACGACGGTGGAGCAGAGACGCAAAGCAGGCGAGGCTTTCCTGGCCAAGGCCATCAAGATCCTGCAACAAAAGCTGAAAGAGAATGGGGTTGAAGCCAAGGTGGAAAGCCGCATCAAGCGGCTCTACAGCATTCACCAGAAGCTGCTGCGGCAGCGCATCACGGTGGACCAGGTCTATGACCTGCTGGCGGTGCGCATTATCACCAAGTCAGTGAAGGATTGCTATACCGTGCTGGGATCGATCCACCAGATGTGGCGGCCGGTGCCGGGACGGATCAAGGACTTTATCGCCATGCCGCGGCCGAACCTCTACCAGTCACTGCATACCACCGTGATCAACGAAGAAGGCCACCAGTTTGAAGTGCAGATCCGGACAGAAGAGATGCACAAGATGGCCGAGGAAGGGATTGCGGCGCACTGGAAGTACAAGGACGGCAGTCCGGTGAGCGCCAAAGATGAGCAGCGGCTGGCGTGGCTGCGGCAGGTGGTGGAGTGGCAGCAGGATGTAAAGGATCCCAACGAATTTTTGTCGTCGCTGAAGGTGGACCTGTATCCGGAAGAGGTTTACACGTTCACGCCGATGGGCAAGGTGGTGATCCTGCCGCGCGACGCCAGCGCCATTGATTTTGCCTATGCCATCCACACCGAGGTAGGGCACACGTGCGTGGGCGCCAGGGTGAATGGGCGCATCGTGCCGCTACGAAGCCGGCTGCGCAACGGCGACGTGGTGGAGATCATGACGCAGGCCGGCCACAATCCCAGTCGCGACTGGCTGGGGTTTGCCAAGTCCACGCGCGCGCGCAACAAGATACGGCACTGGCTGAATATCCACCAGCGAGAACGGGCGATTGAGATCGGCAAGAAGCTGCTGGAGAAGCAGGCGCGCAAATACCGGCTGGC
>DASTPO010000134.1:0-11323 GCA_035762225.1 Candidatus Angelobacter sp. | reverse complement strand
ACTTTGATAAAGCCCTGGGCTGAGACTTCCACCGCCGGATCGATGATGTCTTCTTTCCAATAGCGCCTGGAAGCAGACACGTCACCGGGCAGCGTGAAATTCTTGAGTGTCGAGAGCGCAATATTGTGCGCGCGACCGATGCCGGTTTCCAGCATGCCGCCACACCAGACGGGTATTCCACCCTTTTCCGCCGCGTCATGGACCGCAATCGCCTCGCTGAATCCACCCACGCGCCCAACCTTGATGTTGATGATCCGGCATGCTCCCAATTCAATCGCCGCTTGCGCGTCGCGCGCGCCGTGGATCGCTTCATCCAGGCAGATGCTGGTCTTGAGATTGTTTTGCAGCTGCGCATGAAAATAAAAATCGTCGTGCCATAGCGGCTGCTCGATCATCAGCAAGTTGAAGCGATCGAATTTCTTGAGGTGATCGATCTGGTCCAGCGTGTACGCGGAGTTGGCGTCACAGCTCAGGACAATGTCCGCCCAGCGGTCGCGGATCTTGCCGAAGACCTCCAGGTCCCAACCGGGCTTGCATTTCACCTTGATACGCCGGTAACCGGCGGCCAGCTCGGTCTCAATTCTTTCCAGCAGCTGCTCGTGGGAATTCTGGATCCCGATGGAGACGCCACAGGGAATCTCTTTTTGCGTCCCGCCCAGAAGGTGCCATAACGGTGTGTGACGCGCCTGCGCTTCTGCATCCCACATCGCATTTTCCAGAGCGCCTTTGGCCATGCGATGGCCGCGCACCCGGTTCAGCATGGCCGGTACTTCCGCGCCTTTGTCAATTCCCTTGCCCAGGACCTGCGGGGCCAGATATTTCTCCATGGCGTACCATGCCGTGTCGATGGACTCTTCACTGTAGAAGGGATCTTCGCCGGCCACGCATTCGCCCCAGCCTTCCGGGCCGTCAGTGTGCACGGTCACCAGCATGATGCGGCGTTCCGTGGTGCGGCCAAAGCTGGTTTCAAAGAAATGCACCAGCGGCATGCGGATTTCACGCAAGGTTATAGCTTCAACTTTCACCGCGCCTCCTGTGCCGGATTACTACTCTTCATCCGGCGTTGCGTAAGACCAGTTCTCATTCCAGCGGCCCAGCAAAAAAGCGCCGTTGCCCTGGGCATCGCGTTCGTAAGCCAGGGCGGTCAACCCCTGGGAGAATGCCGCCCGGAACTCTTCGCGATTGCGTTTTTGTACCTCCGCAGCACGGGGGCGATTCTCGGCCGAAGCCTTCCACTGGTATATCTGCGCCGGCACCTCGATCTTCTTCTCCAAGGGAAATTGCGGCTGCTGATTTTTCTCCAGCAAGTCCAGCACGCGCTTTGACTTCAACCACCACTCGGCCACAAGCCGGTCCGTGGGCAGGCCGCCCTGCAGCGGCGACGACGAGTATCCGTAGTGATTGATGCTATAGCGCCGCGTGATGGCGCCGAGCCGCGACAGATTGAGATGTGCATTCTTGATTTCCAGCGGATCAAACGTCCACTCCAGCAGTTCGAAGCCATGTTGTATGGCGTCGTCGCGCTGTGCGAGTTTCAACCGGCGACCCAGGCCCAGGTTGCGCCAGGAGTCGCGGACCGCCAGCATGTGCGAATGCAAATAAGGATGCCCGGCGCGGCTGCCGGGAATGGAGAAAGCAAACCCGACAAGTTCGCTGCCGTCGAACGCGCCAATCAGCTGGCCGCCAATTTTCTGGCTAACGACGAACATGCGCAACGGCACCAGATCGACATCGTCAAAATTCCAGACTTCTTTTTGCAGGGTAACGCAGGCCTTGAGTTCCTCCATGCCATCGCACTTTCTGATGGTGATGCGGCCGGTCTGCGGGAGCGTCGCACTCATTTTTTCGAGCCTTCCAGTGCTTTGGCTTGCTGCCACAGGGCTTCCATTTCTTCCAGGCCGGCTTCTTCCAGCGTGCGGCCTTTTGCCCGTAATTGTTCTTCCAGCCACCCGAAGCGCCGGCGAAATTTTCTATTCGTCCTGCGCAAAGCCGATTCCGGGTCCACGGAGAGATATCGCGCAATGTTCACGAGCATAAAAAAGAGGTCCCCAACTTCATCTTCAATCTGCTCCTGCAACTGTTCCGGGACCGGGGCTTTCCGATGGCCGGGTGAACTGGGGGCGGGAATGTTATGGACATGCTCCTGGAGTTCTTGCGTCTCTTCTGCGAGCTTTTCAAATAAGCCATCTATCGTGGGCCAATCAAAGCCCACGTGCGCGGCCCTGGAACTGATTTTGTGGGCCTCCTGCAGTGCGGGCATTTTGGACGACACTGAGCCCAATAAGGGCTCAGGCTCGGCGGGCTCGGCATCGCCGCCGGAATGCAAAGTTTTTCTCTTTTCCTGCTGTTTTATTGCCTCCCAGTTTTTAAGGACCTGGGCGGAATCATCGGCTTTCACGTCGCCAAAGACATGAGGATGGCGGCTGATGAGCTTGTTGCTCAGGGAATCGAGAACGTCGTCGATGGAGAAGCGTCCCGCTTCTTTTGCCATCTCCGAATAGAAGAGCACTTGGAGCAGGAGATCGCCGAGCTCGCTGGGCAGCGCGTCCCAATCCCTGTTATCAATAGCTTCCAGAACTTCATAAGTCTCTTCTAGGGTATAACGCTTAATCGTGTCGAAGGTTTGTTCGCGGTCCCAGGGACAGCCACCGGGAGCGCGCAGGCGCGCCATAATGGCCACGACCTGTTCAAATTTTGCTTCAGTCGGCACAAAGTAATGCTATCATCAGGGCGATTTCCCCAAAAAACAGGCTAGCGACCCCAAGTAGCCCGAATTTGTCCTTCCGGGGGCTTTTATGCGTTTGGATCTACAGAACGGCAAGAACGTGCTCAGCAGCGCACTGGATGCACGCAAACTCCTGCCTTTTGCTTTCATGCTGATGCTGGCCTTTTTGGTGGCCATGGCCTGGGACAGCTTTTCGCGTACGCGCGAACTGCTCAGCTCACAAGCTTATGTGGAGCACACTCACCAGGTCCTCTACGAACTGGACGCCATTCAGGACGGATTGGGTGATGCCCGGGAAGCCTGGCTGCACTACATTCTGACGCCGGAAAAGCAGGACTTGGACGCCTTTGACGATTCGTACAAGCTGATCTGGAAACGGGTCGCCCGAGTGGAAGACCTTACTAAAGACGACGCCGCGACCCAGGACAAAATCAAGCAGCTCCAGGTTTCCATTGCTGAAGAATTGCAGCAGCTGCGCGACAACCTGCGTACCAACAAGACGCTGTTGATTTATCACAGCCCGGCAACCGACTTTAAGCAGGACCGCGTGCGCAACGCGGTACAGAAATTCAGGGACGAACAGGAAGCACTGCTGCGCGAACGAAACCTGGCAACCCAGGCGCGCGCGCATGAAGTGGAACGCAGCGTGTCGGTCCGCGTCGGCGTGTTCAGCATGCTGATGGCGGTGCTCTTCCTTCTGGTCATCAGGGAATCCAAGAAGCTGCGCATTGCCGAGCAGGCTGCCCTGCTCTCCCAGAACAAGCTGGAAGGCTCACTGCAACAATTGCAGCTGGAAACCGAGAGCGGCAAGCTGCTGAATGAACTGCAGGCCAATTTGCAGATCTGCGTCAACGCTCCCGAGGCGTATGAAGTTCTGGGCGGCTACGCTCAGCGGTTCGTACCGCACAGCGCCGGCGCTGTGTTTGCCATTGACAGCTCACGCAACCTGATGGGCGTGATGGCCAGTTGGGGCGACTCATTAAGCCCGACGCAACACATATTGTCGCCTGAGGATTGCTGCGCGATGCGCGGAGGCAGGCTGCATCTGCGCGTGGAAGCCTCGCAAGGCCTCTCCTGCCGGCACTTTGCGGGCAGCATACCTGACGCTTACATCTGCCTGCCGCTGGCGGCACTGGGCGAGACACTGGGCATTCTTCACATCAGTGCGCTCGACTCCGCGGCCTTTACGGCCCCGCGTCTGGCGATGATTCAGCAGAGCGGTGAGTACGCGGCCTTGCGGCTGGCGAACCTTCGCTTGCGCGAAAAACTCCATGACCAGTCGATTCGCGATCCGCTCACCGGCCTGTACAACCGCCGTTTCCTGGAAGCTACGCTGGAACAGGAACTGCATCGCTCCAGCCGCCACCATACCGGCCTGGGCGTGATCATGGCGGACATCGACAAGTTCAAGTCGTTCAATGACAGTTTCGGCCATACCGCCGGCGACATTGTGTTGAAGGAAGTAGGCGCTTTGCTGCGCCGCTCGGTGCGGACGGAAGACATTGTGTGCCGTTATGGCGGCGAAGAGTTCCTGATGGTGCTGCCGGACACGTCACTGGAAAGCGTGCGCGAGCGCGCAGAAGCCATGCGCGAGTCGATCGCTAAACTGGAGTTGCAGCACGCAGGCCACGCTCTGGGAAAGATCACGGCGTCCTTCGGCATATCATTCTCGCAGGACGGCGTGCTGACGCCCGACATTTTGTTGCGCTACGCCGACGAAGCTCTGTATGAATCCAAACGGCGCGGCTGCAACTGCGTAAGCCTGAGTGATTCAGTGGCCAACCTGCTGGCCTCCGAAGAGAAGCAGGAGCCTTCGACTCCGGCTCCGCCGCTCACGTTCAAGATCGCACAAAGCTAGAGCGACATATCATTCAAACACCGGCGGCGGAGACACAGTTTCCGCCGCTGTTTCTTTTTTGGCCACGCGGGCCGCGATCACCTGCTGCAACTCCGGATCAAATTACTTGTAGTACACTTGAAATTTGGACTTGCTCGTCAGCATCTACTAGAGAGAGGCCTGGCTGCTGATATTCCATTGTTCAGGCCGATACGTCTTTCATGCCAAAACCTTCCACAGTAAATTCGCTGGGTTATGTGACGTTTGCGCTTCACTCCCACCTGCCTTACGTGGTCAACCACGGCACGTGGCCCCATGGCATGGAGTGGCTGCACGAAGCCGCAGCGGAGACTTATCTTCCGTTACTGCGGGTCTGCGGCGACCTGGAACAACAAGGCCTTGCGCTCAAGGCCAACGTAAATCTCTCGCCCATTCTGCTGGAGCAGTTGTCGCACCCGGTATTTAAGGATGAGTTTCCAAAATACCTGTTGCGCAAGATCGCGGCCGCGGTAAAGGACGCTGAGGATTTCGGGCTGCAAGGCGACCGTCACATGGTGGAGGTTGCGGGCTTCTGGCAGCGCTTTTACGAGCACGCCCTGCGCCAGTTTCACGATCTCGGGTCAGACATCATCCGCGGCTTCAAACATTTTTATGACACCGGCGCGATTGAAATCATCACCTGCGGCGCCACCCACGGCTATTTCCCCCTGCTGGGAACCGATTCTTCGATTCGCGCGCAGGTCCAGACCGGCGTGGAAACGCACCAGCGCTTCTTCGGCAAAAAGCCAC
Source organism: Candidatus Angelobacter sp. (assembly GCA_035762225.1). Lineage (GTDB taxonomy): Bacteria > Acidobacteriota > Terriglobia > Terriglobales > Acidobacteriaceae > Angelobacter. The sequence goes on along the minus strand of DASTPO010000134.1, from coordinate 5,972 downwards.
GCGGCATATGGCTGCCGGAATGCGGATATCGCCCGGCGGGAGAATGGCAGTTTCCGGTATCGCTGAATGGATTCGGTTCGGCATACGGGAAGGCTCCCATGCTGCGCAAGGGGGTCGAGCAGATCCTCTCTGAATACGGGCTGGAATTCTTTTACGTCGATACGCACCTTGTCGATACGTCTACCCGATTCACGCCTTACCAGTTGCTGGCGGGAAATGTGCCGATCGCAATGGAGATTGCGCCCGAGCGCCCGGCCAAGAACTTTTATCGCCCCTATTTTGCCGACGGCCCGGACCGCAAGTCGCACGTGGCGTTCTTTACGCGCGATCCGCGGACCAGCGTGCAGGTATGGAGCGGAGACCACGGTTATCCGGGCGATCCGAACTATCTGGAGTTTCACAAGAAGCGGTGGCCCGGCGGAAATCGTTATTGGCGGATCACGGGCAACAAAATTGATCTTGGCCTGAAGCAGCCATACTATCCCGACCAGGCGCTGGCGCAGACTGGCGAGCATGCCAGGCACTTTGCCCACATCACGGCAGACGCGCTGAAGCGTCACGGCAAGAATGGCGCGGGCGCGCCCATTCTGACTGCCCCTTTTGACGCTGAGCTTTTCGGGCACTGGTGGTTTGAAGGCCCAGAGTGGCTCAAGTGCGTGGCGCTGGAATATGCGCGTCCGGAATCACCGATCCAACTGATCAGCTGCGCCGACTACCTGGATAAATATCCGCCGGCAGCATATGTTGCCCGGCCTGAAGGTTCGTGGGGAGCGGAAAGCAACAACAGCGTCTGGCTGAATGAAAATACCGCCTGGACCTGGAAGCATATTTACCCTGCCGAAATCGCCGTGCAGCAGATGGCCAACAGCGGTTTGTGGCGTGGCCATGAAGTAGCCACGCGCCTGGCAAAACAGATCTGCCGCGAGTTGCTGCTGCTGGAATCCTCGGACTGGCAGTTCCTGATTACCACCAAGGCCGCCCGCGATTACGCGGAAAAGCGCTTCAATACCCACCTGGACCAGTTCCGTACCCTGATCGATTCGTGGCGCCGATTCGAGGCTACCCGTGAGGTTCCAGCGGAAAAAATCGCGGAACTGGAAGCGATTGAGGTTCGCGACTCGGTGTTTGCCGGGATTCAACCGGAGCGCTGGGCCACGGCAAACAAATAGAAAATTGAAGTTTGCACCATTTTTTTAGCAGCGCTCCCTGGGCGGCGCAACCGTAAGTTTCTCCACTCCAGCCAGTTACCTTTACATTCAAGTTATCTTCCTACGTAACGTTGTAATTTCTTCAAAAAAGCATCTAATTACTGGATTAAGGTGAGCAGCTCTATTCAGCTTCGCGACCAGAGCTTCGACGTCCTGGTGATTGGCGGCGGCATCAACGGGGTGGCCATTGCGCGGGAGTGCGCGCAGTGGGGCCGGCGCACGCTGCTAGTGGAGCAAAGCGATTTTTCTTCAGGCACTACCAGCCGCTCAACACGGATCATACACGGCGGCCTGCGCTACCTGGAGCATGGAGAAATCGGCCTGGTGCGCGAGTCGCTGCGTGAGCGCGAGAGGCTGCTGACGCAGTCTCCGCACCTGGTGCGGCCGCTGCAATTCCTGCTGGTTTTGCCGCGGAAATCGAGGTCTGTGCGGCGTAGTTCGCTGGCCATCAGGACTGGTTTGTGGCTCTACCATCGCTGGGCGGGAGGGAAACACAACTTTGCCTCCGGGCATGGCGCCTTTGAGCGGCAATTGGCGCAGGACACTACGTGGTCAGTTTATGACTACGAAGATGCGCAGTGCGAATTTCCTGAACGGCTGGTGGCGGAGTGGCTGACGGAAGCCGCGGCTGCCGGCGCTGTTGTCTGCAATCATACCCAACTGCTGGAAGTTTTCCGCAGTAACGGCCGCGTGACCGGTGCGCGTCTGCGCGATCGCGTTTCCGCGCAGGAATATACGGTGCAGGCACGGCAGATTGTGAACGCCACGGGGCCGTGGGCCGACCAGATCGCCAACACTTCAGGCATTTCCGTGAAGCAAATGATCGGCGGCGTACGTGGCTCTCACATCGTGCTGCCCAAGTTCACCGGTTCGCCCGCATTGGCTGTCTATACGGAAGCCGTGGATGGCCGGCCCATCTTTGTAATTCCGTGGAACGGCCAGGTGCTCGTAGGCACCAGCGAGGTGATGGACGCCGGCAATCCGGAAAATCCGCAGCCCACGGCGGAGGAAATTGACTATCTGTTCAAGAGTTTTGCGCGGCTTTTTCCCAACGCAGCGCTCACGCCGGCTGACATCCGCTATACCTTTGCCGGAATCCGCCCGCTTCCCTACGCGCCGGGCAAGACATCATCGTCAGTAACGCGACGGCACGTTCTGCACGAGCATGCCGACGACGGCGCCGCGGGCATGCTCTCAGTAATTGGTGGAAAGCTGACAACCGCCGCCGGCCTGGCGCGCGAGGTCGGGCGTAAACTGGGCCTGGACATTCCTGAACCGGTCAACGTATTTGCCACGCCCGCGATTGAAGAGGACGTGGAATCCACCGTGCGGCAGTGGGCACGCCTGGTAGCCTGCAAAGCCAAGATCCCTGAGAGCTGCGCGGAGGCGATTGCGGAGTGGCACGGACGGCATGCGCTGGCGATTGCGCACGCGGCCTCACTGGATGAACGCTTGCGCGAGCCGCTTTGCGCGCATACGTGCCATCTGGTGGCGGAGGCGGTGGAAGCCGTGGCGCATGAGTCGGCTGTGACGCTGGGCGATATCCTGCTGCGCCGGGTGCCGGTAGCTCTTGGCGCATGCTGGTCAGAAAGATGCAGTCACGAGGCTGCGCAAAAGATCGGCAAGGCGCTGGGCTGGGACCAGTCGCGAGTCTATCTGGAGTTGTTGCGGCTGGAAGAAGAGCGTGAGCAGTTCCTGCATCCACGAGGCACGCCTGCCGATCCCAAACGACGATGCGACGGTTCTGTTACGCCGATGCAGAACGAAACAGTCTAAATATCTCCGACTCGTCCCGTTCGTAATTGCCCCTTGCAGGCATTAGCCGCCGGGCGGAGGGCTTCCGCCCGGCAGCCGATATCCTACTTTCCGACGGTACCTGAGACAACAATCTTTGGTTCACCGGCCTGGGAGCAACAGGAAGAACCTCCCTGTTGAAACGTGACTGATACTGGGTAATCGTTTACCGCCGCATTCGTAGCGATCTGAAAAAGAACAGTCTGGTTGGCGGGCACAACGATATGAGCAGGGTTGCCGGCCAGCGGGAGATTGCCGGAAACACATTTCACCACAATCGCTCCGTTCTGAGTGTTCTCATAGGCAAACCAGCTGCCTGCCAAGCCGCTGGGCGAACCACACTGGTTGTAAACCAAAGCAACAATCAACGTTTGGGGGGAAGTCGGGGCTGCGGGAACACACTGAAATTGATAAACCCCCGCTGTGCCCGACGGGACCGTGGCGGGCGTGCCATTGCCCCTGGCTACTGCAAACGAGCTTGCGGTAAACGGCCAGGTCTTGCCGGGAACGTTTTCCACGGTAACGGTTGGCTGCCCATCCTGTCCGGAGAGCGTCCAGTCAAAGGTTTCACCCTCGAAAACCACGACCTGCGGGGTGTAAACGTCGATATTGGGTGCTGGATTGCCCGCGATATACAAGGGTTTTGCTGCCATAAAAAGCTCCTTTCATGAGCTGGATCAAAAGGCTGTGGCTGGATAAATGGAAGCGCAGACGCACGCTGCCAGGTTTAAGAGTGTTAATTCCGTGCCAGCGCTTGCAACAGGCGTTGGAAGCGGGGGTCGCCGTGTAAAGGATCGAACGTTGGTGCGGTCTGGATGCGCGATGGCGAATAGCCTGAGTCCACGGCTTTCTGTAGCCACTCCAACGCTACTGCCGGCTCACCCAAATCCATGTAGACCACCGCGGCGTTGAAAAGCAGGTCCTTATCGTGGGTTCCCTGACGCAGCGATCTGTGGAGGTAGTCCTGGGCCAGGCTCTTTTCGCCTAGCGAGGCATAGAGAGAAGCGATGTCGCCCTGCAAGCCGGCATCGTGCGGGTTGACGTTTGATTCCCCGATAGCCAATTCAAGCGCTTTCTTATAGGCCTCGTTTGCCTGCGCGGTCTGACCGGAGAAATGAAGAGCATCGCCGAGATTGCTCCAGTAATCGTGGTTGCGGGAATCCAGCCCGATTGCGTCGTGGTAATTTTTGGCGGCCTCTCCAAACCTGCGCAGGCGGAAGTTAGCGGTGCCCAGATTCGAGTACGCGTATGGGGAGGGCCGTATTTTGATCGACTTTTCCAGGGAAGTGACGGCATCCTGATCGCGTCCCATGAAAAGATAAGCTGCGCCCAGGTTGTAATACCCCTCGGGGCTTTCAGGTGCGAGCGCCGTGAGGCGGTTGAACATCTCTGCCGCCCGGTCATAGCGAGCCTGCTGGAGATAAAAGATGCCCAGCATATTCGTGCCTTCGTAATACCTGGGGCGGAGCTTGAGAATTGCCTGGTAAGTTTTTTCAGCGTCGTCCGGCCGGTTCAACAATGCGTAGGCGCGCGCCAGGCGGACGTAAGCCTGCTCACCGTGGGGATCAAGATCGATCGCCCGCTGGAGTTCGGTTACGGCATTGTCATATTGACCCGTAACGGTATCGAGAATCCCCAGGCAAACATGACCTTCCGGCCCGGCATTGGCCAACTGAATTGCCGCATTGCAATCACTGCCGGCACGCTCGATCCAGACTTTGTCCTTGGTGACCGCGTATTTTGCGCGGTACGCTTCACCGCGCACAGCCATTGCCAGGCCGAAATTGGGGTCGAGCTTCAACGCCTCATTAAGCACCTGCACCGCGTTGTCAATGTGTTCCGGATGGGCGGAATAGTCCTGAAGATAGCCGCGGGCCATCAGGTAGTATTCGTACGCGGCGGGAATCGCCGTCCCGTGCATGCTGATTGAGGTCTGCTCATCCGGCCGGAGCTGGATATTCAAGGCCCGAACCACGCTGCCGGCAACGCGGTCCTGCAGCGCAAAGGGATCGCTGGCGGGTGCGGTGATGGTGTCGCCGGCCAGCGTGCGGCCGTTCTTGCTCTCAACCAGCGTGTAACTGCCACGAACAAAATCCCCAGCACGCTGCACCTCCATCTGCAAGACCGTGCCGGCGCCGAACTGACGGTAGGCTTCCTGCGGCGTGGTGACTTTCTTGTCATGAATCTGGCTGCTGCTGATTACATCAATGCTGTGGTTCTCAGCAAGCTGCGAGAGCTTGGAGGTGATGTTCGCCGAAAGCCCATCGGCAAATGCTTTGAGTTGCGGATCGTCGCCGGTAACGTTCACCGGCAGGAGAGCCAAGGTCTGCTCCACTGGCTTGCCGGTTCCGGCGGAAGATGCGGGGCCGCCGCGCAGTCGTTCGGAAACACCGCTGCGCGCCGAAGGAATCAGAAGCATTGCAGCGATGACCACGGCAACGCCGAGCAATGAGAACGCGATTGCCGCTCTGCGCGCACTGCCGGGCAACCTGATCTTCGGTTTGAGGCCCTGCTGCACCAGGTTGAGATCGGCGGAGAGAGATTCAGCGCTGGGATACCGGTCCGAGGGCGTGCGTTGCATGGCTTTCTCAATCACCTGCGCCAGCGGCCGCGAAACTTCTTTGTTGCGTTTGCTCAGCGAAACCGCGTTCTCCTGCACAATACGCGCTGTCACGGGAACAGAAGAATCATCGCGGAAGGGATGCTTCCCTGCCAGCATCTCGTAGTAAACCAGGCCAAGCGAAAACACGTCCGCGCGAAGATCGGGCAGTGATCCTAAGAGCACTTCGGGCGCCATATACGCCGGAGTTCCACCTACCGGAACCATGACGCTGGAGTCCTGCAGGCTGACGCCGCGGGTAAGATCTTCTGCCCCCGGGACGCGCCGGGCAACGCCAAAATCGAGAAGCTTGACGTGGCCACCCGCAGTCAGCATGATGTTTTCCGGCTTGATGTCGCTGTGGAGAATTC
>DASTPO010000133.1:0-5921 GCA_035762225.1 Candidatus Angelobacter sp. | reverse complement strand
TCAGGATTAAGAACCAGGACCGGTCCCAATCGATTCAAGGCGCGGCCAGATGGTCGCGCCTTTTTCTGTTGCACGCAAGATCTGCTGGATTCGCATCACCGCGGTAATGATCGCCTGTATGTGGGGTGAGTTGCCGAGAGCTATTCGTCTATGCTACCGTAAATCTTTTATTTGCAGCCGGTTACAGCACTCAGCATGGCAGCCTCAATAAAGAACGGGCCAAGCGACGAGATAATTTTGGAGCAATCCACTTCCTGTTAATCTGCCCGGCAAGACGATCTGACGACTGATTGGTTTTGAACGTCAGTCCGAAGGCCTCAGGCTAACAAATCGGTGGATGGCAGGGTCTAAAGACTTTTGTTCCTCATAACAACGCCGTTATCGCCCGCACGAAAATCGCTATCTTTCGGAAAAAACGCACTATTCATGAACTCGAGTTCGTCACATTCATCAAGGAGCAATCAAGTGAGAGGAATACGCTGCATCGTGGCAAGTCTGGCTTGTCTGGTGTCCATCGGCCTTAGCGCCCAGACGGCGGAAGAACTGGTGGCCAAGAACCTTCAGGCCAAGGGCGGAATCGACAAGATCAAGGCTGCCAAGTCAATCCGTATGACCGCGCGATTTGAAGGCAACGGCATCAAGGCGGCGATCGGGCAGGACAGCAAGCGTCCAGACATGTTGCGCCAGAGCTTTACGCTGCAAGGCATGTCGCAGATCCAGGCCTATGACGGTACCACGGGATGGCAGATCTCTCCCTTTGGCGGCCGCAAGGACCCTGAGATGATGGGCGAGGATGACGTGCGCGGACTGGCGGAAGACGCGGACTTTGATGGTCCGTTGGTGGATGCGCAGGCCAAGGGCAACAAGATCGAGTACATGGGGCACGACCAGGTGGACGGCGACGACGCCTACAAACTGAAAGTCACGCTGAAAAACGGCGACATTCTCTACTACTACCTTGATCCGGATACGTACATTGAGATCCAGGTGGAGAAGCAGCAGTTTATACGCGGCTCCGTGCGTGAGAGCGTGACCACCCTGGGGTCCTACAAGCCGGTGGATGGCGTGATGTATCCGTTCTCGATCGAGGCCGGGCCCAAGAACAATCCAGATGCGCGCGCCAAGATTACCGTCACCAAGATGGAAGTGAACGTACCGATCGACGACAGCGAGTTCAAGATGCCGGCTGCGCCGGCCGCGGCTAAGCCCCCGGCCAAATAAGGTCGCGGCAATCCGGACCCACAATATTTTTTTGGACATCAGAGAGGAAATTTCCCAATGACGATTCTCCGCCCCGCCCTCCGGCAACTGCAATGGGCTTGTATTTTTGCGCTTCTGCCCGGCCTGTGTGCACTCTCCACGGCTGCGGCCCAGTCCGCGACTGCGGTGAAATATGATTCCGGCACCATCTCCGGCCTTACAGCAAGAAACATTGGCTCAGCCACCATGGGCGGCCGCATTGCCGCCATCGACGCCGTGGATGAAAACGGAAAGATCACTGTTTTTGCCGGATCGGCCAGCGGCGGCGTGTGGAAGTCGATTAACGGCGCCACCACCTTCAAGCCCGTCTTTGATCGCGAACCGGTGCAGTCGATTGGCGCAGTCACCATTGATCCCTCCAACCACAAAATCGTCTGGGTTGGCTCGGGTGAAAGCTGGACCAGAAACAGCGTGTCGGTCGGCAATGGGATTTATAAATCCACTGACGGCGGCGAGAACTGGACGAACGTCGGGCTGAAAGATTCAGAGCGGATCGCGAAAATCCTGGTTGATCCCAAAGACAGCAACACGGTATATGCCTGCGCCACCGGCCATTTGTGGAATGACAACGACGAGCGCGGCGTTTACAAAACGACCGACGGCGGCGCCACCTGGAAGAAAACCCTGGCCGGCGCCAACGGCTCAACCGGATGCGCCATGCTGAGCATGAACGCCCAGGAGCCAGGCACGATTTACGCTTCCATGTGGGATTTCCGCCGGCAGGGCTGGACTTTCCGCTCCGGCGGCCCAGGCAGCGGTCTGTTCAAGAGCACTGACGCCGGCGAGCACTGGACCGAGATCAGCCCCGGCAACAGCCAGGGCCTTCCGGAAAAACCCTATGGCAGGATTGCGCTGGCGGTTGCGCCCTCCAAAGCGAACGTGGTGTACGCCATGATCGAATCGAAGCAGAGCGCGCTGTACCGCTCTGATGATGCGGGCAAAAGCTGGAAGAAGCTGGATGCGAGCCAGTTCATGGTGTGGCGTCCGTTTTATTTTGCCAACCTGATCGTGGATCCGAAGAATGAAAACAAGATTTTCAAAACTGACCTGCTCCTCCTGGTCAGCGTGAATGGCGGGCGCAGCTTCAGCTCCACGGCCAATGGGCACGGGGACTACCACACAGTGTGGATCGATCCCAGCAACAGCAACCAGATTTATGCCGGGGACGACGGAGGGTTCTGGAGCAGCGTGGATGGCGGCACTCGCTGGGCGCGCGCATGGAACCTGCCTGCCGCGCAGTTTTATCACGTGAGTGTGGACAACTCTGATCCTTATCACGTTTACGGCGGCTTGCAGGACAACAGCGTGTGGGTAGGCGATTCATCGTATCCCGGCGGCGTCACCAACTCGCGCTGGGAGAATTTGTTTAACGGCGACGGTTTCTGGGTGTTCCAGGACACGGCCGATCCCGATTACATCTATGCCGAATCGCAGGGCGGCGAAATTGGCCGCGTGAACCGGCACACGCTTGACTATCGCGGCATCAAGCCGCAGGCGCAATACAAAGAGAAGAAGCTGCGCTTCAACTGGAACGCGCCCATCCACATGAGCCCGAATGAAAAAGGGACGATTTACATCGGCGCGCAGTTCCTCTTCCGCTCGCGCGATCATGGCCAATCCTGGGAGCGGATTTCTCCCGACCTTTCCACCAATGATCCTGAGAAACAAAAACAGGAGGAATCGGGCGGCGTCACCATCGATAACTCCGCGGCGGAGATGCATACCTCGATCTACTCGATCAGCGAATCGCCCAAGAATGGCAAGCTCATCTGGGCAGGCACCGACGACGGGAATCTCCAGATCACGCGCGATGGCGGCAAGAACTGGACCAACGTGGTGGACAAGGTTTCCGGGCTGGGCAAGAATTCCTGGGTTTCCACGGTGACGGCAAGCCGCTTCAATGAAGGCACGGCATACGTGACTTTCGATCGCCATACGTTTGGCGACCTGAAGCCCTACGTATATAAGACCAGCGACTTCGGCGCAACGTGGACGCCGCTGGTCAACGATCAGAGCGGTGTGACCGGATACGCACATGTGATCACGGAAGACACAGTTGATCAGAACCTGCTGTTCCTGGGCACGGAGTTCGGGCTTTGGATTTCGATTGACGGCGGCAAGCAGTGGGCGCAATACAAGGGCAACGGCTTCCCCGCCGTGGCCGTGCGCGACATCGTGGTGCAGCCCCGGGAAGCAGACCTGGTGCTGGCGACCCATGGCCGCGGCATCTGGATTATTGATGACATCTCTTCACTGCGCGCGCTCACGCCGGAGGTGATGTCTCAGGATGCCGTGCTCATGGATTCAACCGCCATTCAATACCTGAATGCCAACGGGGGCTGGCCGGAAGGTGATGCAACATTCACCGGCCCCAGCCGCACAACCGATGCTTTCATTACCTACTACCAGAAAGGCCGTCACATCTTCGGCGACATGAAGATTGAGATATTCGGGCCTGACGGCAAATTGGTTGACACCATCGCGGGCAGCAAACATCGCGGGCTGAATCGGGCAACGTGGCCCATGCGGCTGAAAGCTCCCACCGTGCCGCCGGCGGCAAGCGCGGCATTCGGCGCTGCTGCCGGACCGCGCGTCCTGCCGGGAACCTATACGGTGAAGATGACCAAGGGCGACAAGGTGTACACCTCGAAGCTGAAAGTGGTCCTGGACCCGCGCGCCACCTACAACGAGCAGGACCGCCGCGAACAATTCGACCTGGCGATGAAGCTCTACAACATGATGGGACGCATGAGCTTCACCGTGGATTCAATGATCAGCCTGCGTGACGGCGCGGCGGCGCGTATGGCCAAACTTCCGGCCAATGACGCATTGCGCGCAAACCTGCAGCAGTTCTCCCAGCAGGTGGACGCGTTGCGCTCCAAGATCGTCGCCACCAAAGAGGGCGGCGCGATCACCGGAGAAGAGCGTATCCGCGAGTTCATGACCAACGTTTATGGCGACGTCAACAACTATGATGGCAAGCCGACTAACTCTCAGACCGAGCGCACGGACGCTCTGGGACGCGAGTTGGATGACGTGGTTAAAGAGTTCGACCAGCTCACCGCCAAACAGCTTCCCGCGGTAAATTCCGGGTTGCAAAAGAAAAAGCTAGAGCCGCTTCATCCGCTCACGCAGGAGCAGTGGGAAAAGATGCATGCGGGCGATAGCGGAGCACAAGCAGGCGCTATGGGAATGCGGGAACGGGACTAAGCAGGCACAATCGGGAAAGAAGAGAGAGGAGTTTCGGCAACGAAACTCCTCTCTTCACATCTGAACGGAACTAGCGAACGCAGCGCAGGTTGCCGTTGTCATTCACAATTCCACCGCGACAATCATCCCAGTCATGCAGTTCGCTCCAGACCCAGCGGCCGTCACGGCTCTGGCACATGGCGCGAAGGTTATCGCCGCGGACATAAACGTTGCGACAGGTCTGAGCGTAGCTGCCGCGGGGAACAACGCGGCCTCCAGGACGCGTGCACTGCAGCCGGCCATCGTCGTTAACGATGTCGCCGACGCAGCGGCCATAGTCATCCAGTGAAGTTGGCACCCAGCCGCCACGCACGTCCTGGCAAACCGCGCGCAAAGAGCGGCCGTCCGCGCGGACGTCACGACAAGTCTGGGAATAGGAACCGTTCGGCGCGTAGCCGCGGTCGCGATCCCCGTCGTGGTCTCGATCCCGGTCCCGGTCGCGGTCGTGGTCCCTGTCGCGGTCGCGATCATGGTCATAATCCCGGTCGCCGGCGCAACGCAGCTGGCCATCAATGTTTTCGATCCGGCCATTGCATCGGCCAAAACCTTCAAGAGAGGTATCTACCCAGTTACCATCGCGATTCTGGCAGCGCGCCCGCAGAACGTTCCAGCGCACGCGTACGTCCTGGCAGCTCTGGGAATAGCTTCCCACGGGAAGGGTTCCATTTATTTCGCAAACCAGCCGGCCATTGTTGTTGGAAATATCTCCCCAGCAACGATCGGGGCGGTCCAGCGCTGCATTGCGCCAGCGGCCGCGAACGTCCCGGCAGCGCGCGACCAGGTCGTCACCGCGCATGCCAATATCACGGCAAGTCTGTTGATAGGTCCCGGGAGGATAGTCGTCCATGGCCGCAGCTCTGGCCTTGCTGGGATGGAAAAGAAACAACGCCGCCAACATCGCCCCCAACGTCACATAACGCATACGCATACGCTCTCCTGTAAATCCGGTGTTTTGGAAGTCTGTGGAAATAGTCTACGCCAGGAGAGCGGCTCGGCAACTTACTTAAGTGCCAGTCTTGTTAACACCCGCTTCGTAGTTGAGTGCTTCCAGTCCCAGGAACCTTCCGCCTTCATCCAGCTCTTCTTCAATGCGCAACAGCTGGTTGTATTTAGCGATGCGGTCGGTGCGTGACGCCGAGCCGGTCTTGATCTGGCCCACGCCGGTGGCAACCGCGAGATCGGCAATGAACGTATCTTCGGTCTCGCCGGAGCGATGCGACATCACCGCGGTGTAGGCGTTGCGGCGGGCCATGTCGATGGCATCCAGCGTTTCACTGACGGTGCCGATCTGGTTGACCTTGATCAGGATGGAATTGGCCACGCCTTCCTCAATGCCGCGGCTGAGGCGTTCGGTATTGGTGACGAACAGATCGTCGCCCACCAGTTGAATGTGATCGCCCAGCTGGTCCGTC
>DASTPO010000132.1:0-7466 GCA_035762225.1 Candidatus Angelobacter sp. | reverse complement strand
GCATTTGTTTCCACGCTTTGCATCTGCATTGTTTTCGTGCCCATGTTCTTCCTGACGGGCGTGGCGAAGTTCTTGTTCATTCCGCTGGCCGAAGCCGTGGTTTTCGCCATGCTCGCTTCGTATCTGCTCTCCCGCACGCTCATCCCCACGCTGGTGATGTACCTGTTGCGCGGCCATGAGCATGAAGACAAATTCAAAGTCGGCCGGGGAATTACCGCGCCATTCAAACGGCTGCAGATTGGCTTTGAAAACCGCTTCGAGCGGCTGCGCGACGCCTACCACCGCACCCTGCAATCCGCCATGGAGCACCGCCGGCTGTTCGTGAGCTGCTTCCTCGGATTTTGCATCCTTTCCATGGGGCTGATTTTCTTCCTGGGCCAGGATTTCTTTCCTGAAGTGGACGCCGGACTCTTTCGCCTGCACATGCGCGGCCGCGCCGGACTCAGGATTGAAGAGACCGCACGCCTCTGCGACGAGGTCGAAGCCTACGTCCGCAGCCGGGTCCCGAAGAACGAACTGGTAACGGTGCTCGATAACATTGGCCTGCCCTACAGCTCGATCAACAATACTTACAGCACCGCCGGCAGCATCGGCACCTCAGACGCGGAGATTCTTTTTTCGCTCAACCAGCAGAAGCACCATCCCACAGCCGAGTATGTAAAGCAGTTGCGGGAAGAGCTGCCCCGACACTTTCCGGGAGTCGAATTCTTTTTTCAGCCGGCCGATATCGTCAGCCAGATCCTGAATTTTGGGCTGCCATCGCCGATTGACGTTCAGATTGTGGGCAAGAACCAGGCGGAGAATTACCGGATTGCGCAGGATTTCGCCAACCGCCTTCGCCACGTTCCCGGCGCAGCCGATGTCCATGTGCAGCAACTGATGAATGCGCCGGCAATCATGCTCAACGTTGACCGCAGCAAGGCCCAACAGGTGGGTTTACAGCAGCGTGACGTGGCCCAGAACCTTCTTGTCTCGTTGAGCGGCAGCTTCCAGACCGCGCCCACGTTCTGGCTGAACCGCGCCAACGGGGTTACCTATAACGTGGCGGTGCAAACCCCCGACTACCGTGTGGATTCGCTTCAGGCGCTGATGAATACGCCCATTGCGGCTCCCGGAGCTCGCTCCCAGGTATTGGGAAACCTGGCTACGGTGACGCCCGCGGTGACACCGGCCGTGGTTTCCCATTACAACATCCAGCCGGTGATGGATGTCTACGCCAGCGTGCAGGGGCGCGATCTGGGCGGCGTGGCGCGCGACATGCGCAAGATCGTGGACGAATTCCAGAAGAAGCTGCCTCGCGGCTCACAGATTGTGGTCCGCGGCCAGGTGGACACCATGCACAGCTCGTTTGCCGGCCTTGGCATCGGCCTGGTCATGTCGATTGTGCTGGTCTACCTGTTGATCGTGGTAAATTTCCAGTCGTGGCTTGATCCTTTCATTATCATTACGGCGCTCCCTGGCGCCCTGGCCGGAATCGTCTGGATCCTGCTGCTGACTCACACCACGCTGAACGTGCCTTCGCTCACCGGAGCGGTCATGTGTATGGGCGTGGCCACAGCCAATGCCATCCTGGTGATATCTTTTGCCCGTGAGCGCATGGAAGAAGGGCTCACAGCCTGGGATGCCGCGCTGGAAGCCGGCTATACCCGTATGCGTCCCGTGATAATGACAGCCCTGGCTATGATTATCGGCATGGTGCCGATGGCTTTGGGGCTGGGTGAAGGCGGCGAGCAAAATGCTCCGCTGGGCCGCGCCGTTATTGGCGGCCTGATCTTTGCCACGGTCGCAACCCTGCTATTTGTGCCGGTGATCTTCAGCATGATTCACGGACATCGCGAGCGCAAGGCGGCGTCCCTTGCAGCAGAGCGGCAGGAAGTTTATTCGCGTACATAAAGGACATATGACACAGGTGACGGAACAAAGCACTCCACAACACGCAACCAGCCGCCGGCCCGAGGCGAGAAAGCCCGGGCAGCAACAGCCCAGGAGCGGACGGCTTGCCCTGATCGTATTGCTGGTGTTGCTGGTGGCGGGTGGCTTTACCGTGGCACGCCGGTTTACCGAGCGCGGCGCGCTGGCCAAGGAGACAGAAGGGCTGGCTCTGCTGACGGTAGGCGTAACCAAGCCCAGCGTTGAGCCTGCATCCGACCAATTGGTGTTGCCCGCCCAGCTCCAGGCTTATACCGAGTCCGCAATCTTCGCCCGCACCAATGGATATCTGCTGCGCTGGCACAAAGACATGGGCAGCCACGTAAAAAAAGGCGAGCTGCTGGCGGAGATCGACACGCCTGAAGTCGACCAGGAGCTGATGCAGGCGAAAGCGGCGCGCCAGCAGACAGAAGCGCAATTGCAACTGGCAAAATCCACGGCTGAACGCTGGATCAACCTGCGCAAGACCGATTCGGTGTCACAGCAGGAAGCCGACCAGCAGACCAGCGCCTACGCGCAGGCCCAGGCAAATTTTGCCGCAGCCGACGCAAATGTGCGCCGGTTGCAGCAGCTTGAATCCTTCAAGCGGGTGGAAGCTCCCTTTGCGGGCGTGGTAACCCGCCGCAATACCGACACGGGCGCGTTGATCACCGCCGGAAGCGCGGCCGGGGCGGGCAAGGAATTGTTCGATATCGCACAGGTAGATCCGTTGCGGGTTTACGTCAGCGTTCCGCAAAGCAGCGCGGCCGCGATACACGCCGGCCTCACCGCTTATATTGAGCTCAGGGAATTCCCGGGCCAGAAGTTCAGCGGCAAGGTGATGCGCACAGCCGACTCCATTGATCCCGCAACCCGCACCCAGCTGACAGAAATCGATGTACCCAACAAAGATGGCCGGCTCTTGCCCGGCGCGTACGCGGAAATTCATTTTGCCGTACCCATCCAGACCATTCGTATTTCCGTGCCGGTGAACGCACTTCTCTTCCGGCCGGAAGGTCCTCGCGTGGCGGTGGTGGGGCCGGACCGCAAGGTCCAGCTGAAGGCAGTCCGCATCGGCCGGGATTTCGGCACCAAGGTGGAAATACTGGGCGGGCTCGATCCCAACGATCAGATAGTCGTTAATCCTGCCGATTCGCTGGAAGACGGGCAGGAAGTGAACGTTAAGGTGGAGGGCGGAGCGAAATCGTGAGATCCCGCTTCCTGTGGCCCGCCTTTGTCTCCGCCGCTCTTGGGATACTTGCCGGTTGCGCGGTAGGGCCGAATTATCATCGTCCTGACGTCCCTACGCCTCCTACCTGGAAAGAGCAGGCGCCGTGGCGTCCTGCCAACCCAAAAGACTCCATCCCCAAGGGCGATTGGTGGACTACTTTTGCCGATCCTGAACTGAACCAGTATGAAACGCAGGCGCTCAAGGCGAACCAGACGATCGAGGTGGCGCGCTATCAGCTCCAGCAGGCCAGAGCGTCAGCGCGGATCAGCCAGTCTGGCTGGTTCCCGCAACTCACGGGAGGCGCGTCCGCCCAGCGCGCGCAAACCTCGGCAGGAAAGCCAACCACAACCGGAATACCGCTGGCCGGCACATCCACGCAGAGCGATTTTCTCCTTCCCTTTAACCTGACCTGGGAAGCCGATGTTTTTGGCGGCATCCGGCGAGGTGTGGAATCGGCGAATGCCTCCTACCAGGCGTCCGCGGCTGGGCTGGAGAACGTACGCCTGGTGATCACCTCGGAACTGGCGGTGGACTTCTTTACCCTGCGTGAACTCGATGCGGAAATCGCCGTGGTGGACGATTCGGTCAAGTATCAGACCAAGTCGCTCACGCTGGTACAGAACCGGCACGATGGCGGAATTGCTTCCGGCCTGGACGTTGCTCAGCAGGAAACGCTGCTCAACTCCACACGGACCCAGGCGACGCTCCTGCGCCTGCAACGGGCCCAATTCGAGCATGCTATAGCGTCACTGGTTGGCGTGCCGGCATCGAACTTCAGCGTGCCGGTAAAGCCTCTGGGCACCGCACCGCCGGTGGTTCCGTTCGGCGTACCCTCAGACGTGCTTGAGCGGCGCCCTGACGTGGCCCAGGCAGAGCGGCTCATGGCATCGCAGAATGCGCAGATCGGCGTGGCGAAGAGTGCGTTCTATCCGGGCATCAGCCTTTCCGCCGGCGGCGGCTTTGAAAGCGCGGATATCGGCAAGATCATCAGCGCGTCCACCGGGTTCTGGGCCCTGGGAGCGAACGTGGCGGAGACCTTGCTCAGCGGCGGCCGGCGAAGAGCACAGGTGGACTTTGCCAAGTCAGGCTATGGCGCTTCCGTAGCCACGTATCGCCAGACCGTACTCACGGCATTCCAGGAGGTGGAGGACTCCCTTTCCGGCCTGAACGTTCTATCGCAGGCGGCCGAAACGCAGCAACAAGCCGTGGACGCCGCGCAGCGCGCGCTCAATATCGCCAATGATCGCTATACCGGCGGCCTGGTTACCTATCTTGATGTGGTCAATGCCGAACAGACTCTGCTGGATACCCAGCGCCTGGCAACCCAGATCCTGGGCCAGCGGTTGACGACCTCGGTTTCGTTGGTCAAGGCCCTTGGTGGAGGCTTTGACGCGTCCAGCCTGCAAGCCATAAGGGTGAAAGCCAGCTTGAAACAAGCGGTCGAGCCCTGATCCATGCTTAGGGCTGCGCGTTTCATCCTTCCGCTACTCCTGATTGGTCTAGCTTCGAATCTCTTCGCTCAATCCCGCCACAAGCCGGTTGAGCCCACGGACTACGCTGCTCTGATCGAGCGTGCCGCGGAACACGAAAAACTTGCCCTGGAGTCGCCCATCCCCTATGAATTCACGGAACGGCTGCAGTGGAGCTGGGGATCGGAATCCCGCGCCGTAATCGAGACCCCTGATGGACGCGCCGACCGGATCATCCTCTTCCGCGATGAACCATTGCAGCCCGACCAACAGGAAAAACAACGACGCCGGCTGGAAAAGCTCCTGCGGGACCGGGACGCCGTGAAAAACGAGTTGCAGGACCAGAAGGCCGAAACCCAGCGACGGATCAAGATGCTCAAGGCTTTTCCCCTGGCTTGCCTCTTCAGCTTTGCCGGCAGGGAGAACGGGCTGCTCCGCTTTGCTTTCCGCCCGAACCCCGAATTCTCTCCCAAGGACAGGGAAACCCAGATGTATCGTGGCATGGAAGGCAATGTCTGGATTGAGCCGGGGCAGGAAAGGATCGTGCGCATCGAGGGCGCGTTGGTAAAAGACGTGTCTTTCGGTTGGGGGATTCTCGGGCGGCTGAGCAAAGGCGGAATCTATGAAATTGCGCAGACCCAGGTGGCGCACGGGGTCTGGCGAATATCAACCTTGAACGTTGATGTAAAAGGAAGGATTTTCCTGGTCAATAGCTTCAGGTTCTTCCGCGATGAGAGCGACTCCGGCTTCCGCCCGACCAAGGCGTCTCTGACCTACCGGGACGCTATCCAGGCATTGCTTTTCGAATCCACACCGGTGGGGCCGGAGCCTGGCCCTAAACCAGCCGAGCATAAATTGCGTCGCTCGATAAATTAATTAATCGCTTCTGAAACAAACGATCCTCAGCTTGCATCCAATCTGCCATGGTGAAGCGTGTGGCGCTCATGATCGCGGGGTGGATGTTCCTGGTATTGGGAGCCGCGGGGATTTTCCTGCCGGTTCTTCCGGGCATTCTTTTTCTGCTGATCGGGCTGTCAATTTTGTCCGCGGAATACGATTGGGCGCATCGCTGGGTTTCAACCCTGGGACGCCGCTTCCCTGCATTCGACCGCAGGCTTCAGTTGTTTTTCAACCGCCGGCCGAAACCCACCACCGTCTGACTGCGGCAGAAACACTGCGCGTTCTCTCTGATTGGGTGGTTAGGACCTGCAGGCCGCGTCAAAGCCATCGGCGCTGATGGCCTTGCGCCGCTCCACCAGCGTGACGTGATGATAGTGCCGCCCGAATTTCGGTTCCATCTTCTCCGCGCAAGTTCCGCAAAGCCAGAAGTATTCGATGGTCGCGTGGGTCGCTGATGGGTTGTGGCGCGGCAGCGCAAACAGCCGCCCACTCCTTAAATACAGGAATGGCTCGCCGCAACTCGGGTTGGCGCATTGGGAAACCACGGTGCTTCTCCAGGAAACGCCACTCTAACGCAGTAGCGCCTCTTCCCGGTGTGATTGGGATCACATATGCAGTGCCCAAATGGTCCTGATCTGCTCGATTCGAGCGGGTGCGAGTCGGAAATCGGCTTTGGCACTCGTGTGATATCGGTCACGGTTTCGTCCATATCGCGTAAATAGGATTGCAGATGAGCTCAGCCGCAAGCCGTTCAGGGCCGAGCGCGGGGAGGCGAAGATGAAAACCGGGAAATCGCGCGTCTATCTAGTCGTTTGCCTGCAAATGGCAATTGTGCTTGTTGGTCTCTTCGCCGCTACCAGAACGGCCGCGGATGACAAGGCCCTGCAAAAGACAAAACCGCCCGCCGGCCGCCTGATTAACTCCTTGAAGGGCATCGACATCTACCACGCCTACTGCGCATCGTGTCACGGCAATGATGGCACGGGCAACGGGCCCGTCGCGCCCGCGCTCAACGCCAAGATACCCGACCTGACCACCATAGCGCAGCGAAATGGCGGGGTGTTCCCCGTCGCGCGGGTGAAAAAAATCATCGTTGGCGATGAAGCCGTGCTCGCCCACGGATCGCGTGACATGCCGATCTGGGGCCCGATATTCCATCGGGTGGAAGAAGATCGCGATTATGGCGACGTCAGGTTGCAAAACATCACGGATTATCTGCAATCCCTCCAGCGAAAATAACCGGCGCAGCTGTTAGCCACAATCCATCGGCAAACTTTCTGGCGTGCTCATCGATGCTTCGCGTACCTGGGACAGTGCGTGCAACAATAGACGTTGATGAGCGCTAATCCCCGCAATGCCGCCAACTCTGTCTCTCCAGCCACTGTCAGCAGAATGGTCGTTGACGCTTCCGAGCGCATTCGCTCCTGCGTTACTGAAACTCCGTTGCGACCTGTGCCCGAACTGCTGCCCCATGCCGGCGTCACCACATTATTCAAAATGGAGAATCTTCAGCAGACCGGCTCTTTCAAACTTCGGGGCGCGAGCAACAAAATCCTCTCGCTCGATGCCGGTCAGGCAGCCAGGGGCGTAATCGCTGCCTCCAACGGAAACCACGGACTCGGCGTGGCGGCTGCCGCGCGCCGCGCGGGAATCGCCGCCGAGGTTTACGTTTCCGCTCACGTGTCACCCGGCAAGGCCAGGCGTATGGAAGAGCTTGGCGCGCGTATCCAACGCGCCGGACACGATCCGCTTGAAGCAGAACTCGCCGCTCGTGCTGCCGCCGAGCGCGAAGATAAGGTCTTCATCTCTCCCTACAATGATCTGGAGGTGATCGCCGGCCAGGGCACCATTGCCGTCGAATTGCTGAAACAGACCGGCGCGATCGATGCCGTGTTTGTTGCGGTTGGCGGCGGCGGCCTCATTTCCGGAATTGGAGCTCACCTCAAGCACGCTTCACC
>DASTPO010000131.1:0-7998 GCA_035762225.1 Candidatus Angelobacter sp. | reverse complement strand
TGTTGGTGATTTCAAGCTGGTTTATGCCGTTTTTCAACTCCAGCGGCAAGGTTTGCCGCACCACGGCAAAGGATTGGTTATAGATGGTCAGGGCTGCAGCGTCGTCATGGCCGGTGCTGGGGTTGTCGTCAGATTTATTTTGCGCCAGCGCGATGGCGGCGCCGATCACCAGAAGCAGAGAAAGCAAGTATGCACGCATAAAACACACGTCCTTCATAAAACACACGTCCTTATTGAAGCTGTGGTGGCCGAACCGGGGAGGAAAAGCAAGAGAAATTCGATGCCAATGGAAGAACGCAGGGGCGGGGTTTTCTTGCAGAGGGAAAAACCTCGGACAATGGAAGGGTTTGGGAGCGAAGCTCCTTGAGACTGGCAAGGAATGCCCGTGTTGATTGCGATTTGACTTCTTTTTTACCTGCGGAAGATTGCGGATTACCTGCGAGATTACCTATAAAGGCACAGCGATATGGGATGTTATGAATCTGGCCAACGGCCGGAAACGCTATCCCTCGAATTTGAGGAAAAAGGAGAATGCCATGAAACAAAGAACGCGGGGCTTGCTGCCAATCCTCATTTTCATATGTGTAAGCGCTCTTGGGCAGAACAATGCCTGGGAGACATCCATACAAGTGGGCAAGGATGCCATGGAAAGACGCCAGTACTCTGAAGCTGAAAAGTCCTTCCGGGAGGCCTTCACTATAGTGGAGAAGTTTGGCGAAAAGGATGCCAGATATTCAGGCTCGCTTATGTTTCTGGCTCAAGCGTGCGACGGCCAGTCCAAAAAAGACGAAGCGGAAGCGCTCACCAGACGGGCTGTTCTCGTCATGGAGGAGGCCCTCAAGGCCTACCAGCCAAAAACGACGGAAGGCCATCTCCACGCCTCAGACATAGCCGCTTTGCTTTTCGATCAAGCCGGGGGCATCTTCGCGGGCCACCAGAACTACCCTGAGGCCGAGACTCTCTACAAGAGGGCCATCAAGATTCGTGTCGCTGCAGCCGAAGAAAATGATTCTCTTAAGCATGGTGCCGACGAGAACCATTCTCTTCAGAACAATGAGAACCATCCTCTTCCTCTTCAGAACAATGAGGAATTTTTCGAGTTCGGGGTTCGGGCAATGTTCGGTAGCGAAAACGAGGGCAAACTTATGGACACCCAGGAAAAGCTGGCCCGCCTGTATTTTACGGAACATAAATTTCAGGAAGCGGCGGCAACGTATGAGAAGGTTCGGTCAATGAGAGAGCGGTTCGTAGAACCGGCGCCCGACGAATCAGAAGAGACGTGGAAGCAGTATCTTGCCAAGCACAAGTTGCCGGAGGAAATCGCCGCCGTTGAAAGAACTAAGCAACTCAGAGCACAGCTCAAACAAACCGGCCAACATGATCTCGCGTTAACCCTTAGCAATCTGGCTTCGTGCTATGCGGCCCAGGCCAACTACGATAAAGCGAGGCCACTCTACCAGCGGGCCCTTGCGCTGTTTGAACAAGCGAATGGGATGGAAAAACCAGAGGCTATAAGCACCATGCAGCTCTACGCCCTGTTGCTGAAGAAAACCGGGCGTGAGGCAGATGCCAATGCCATGCTGGAAAAGGCCTCCGCCATAAAAAAGAGACTGGCGCAACCAATACAATGAAATAGGAGTTCAGAATTTCAGGAGTTTTTTGCTCGGCTGGCAATCCACTCCGCCGCTTCCTTTGTCCCCAGACTTCCGCCGATATCGGACGTAGTCTTCTTCTGCTGGACCGCAGCCAGCACGGCTTTATTGATGCGATCTGATTCTTTGACGAAGCCCAGATGCTCCAGCATCATCGCCGCCGTGGAGATGGCGCCGATGGGGTTAGCGATGTCCCTGCCCGCAAAGGGCGGCGCAGAGCCGTGCACAGGCTCAAACATTGAGGTCTTGCCGGGATGAATATTTCCGCTGGCGGCCATGCCCAGCCCGCCCTGCAGGGCCGCGGCCAGGTCAGTGATGATGTCGCCAAACATGTTGTTGGTGACGATCACGTCAAACTGTTTTGGATCGCGGGCCATGTGCATGCAGAGCGCATCCACGTACATGTGCTGCGTCTGGATCGCGGGATATTCCGCGGCGACCAGCTTGAAGACCCGCTGCCACAGGCCGCCGGCAAAGGTCATGACGTTGGACTTGTCTGACACCAAAACCTTTTTTCGGCCCTGCTTTTTGGCCAGTTCGAAGGCATAGCGGATCACCCGTTCCACGCCTTTGCGGGTGTTGAAATCTTCCTGCGTGGCGATTTCGTCGGGCGTGCCTTGCTTGAGAACCCCGCCAGCATCGACGTACGGGCCTTCAGTGTTTTCGCGAATCACTACAAAGTCCACGTGCTCGGGCTTTACCCCTTTGAGCGGGCAGAGGGCCTCGTCCAGCAGCTTGACCGGGCGCACGTTGGCATAGAGGTCCATCTTGAAGCGCATGCCCAACAGGATTTCCTTGGCGTGGATGTTGGTGGGGACGCGGGGATCGCCCAGCGCGCCGACGAAGATGGCGTCAAAGTCGCGCTCCAGCATGGCAAAGCCGTCGGCCGGGATGGTGGTGCCGTCTTTGAGATAGCGATCTGCGGACCAGTCGAAATTCGTGAACTCGACCGCAGCGCCTGTCGCCTGCACCACGCTGAGCGCGGCGGGAATCACTTCCTTGCCGATACCGTCACCGGGAACAACGGCGATTTTCTTGTTAGCCATAAAAGAGGAATATACCAAAACAGTTCACCACGGAGGCGCGCCGACGCGGAGTAAAGCGAAAGCAGAATTGCCGCACACGGATGACACTAATCGATCCTGCGCTAACTCCTGATTCACGGGAACATCTTTGCTCCCGCAAGTGTCAATTACATGAGCGCGCGCAAAATCCAAGACGGCCCGAAGCAGCGGCCGGCATTCAAGGAGCGGAGCCATGTCCATGGTGGTTGGAGCGCGCAAAGGCTTTTCATCTGAGATCAACGTAACCCCGATGATCGATGTCCTGCTGGTGCTGCTGATCATCTTTATGGTGGTGCTGCCACACCGCTATGAGGGTGAGGCCACGCAGATACCGCAGCCGGCGCCGAAAATGGTGACGGCGAATCCTCCGTCGCCGATTGTCATCCAATTATTAGACAAGGGCGAGGGCAAGCGTCCTGCGCTCAAGATCAACCAGGAGGAAGTCTCCTGGGACGGGCTCATCGCCCGGTTGCGAGCGATTTATGACGCTCGAGAAGACCATATTGCCTTCGTGAAAGGCGATCCGGAAATAGAGTTTGCGTTCATAGCCGAGGTGGTGGATATGAGCCACCTGGCGGGAGCAGAACGCGTCGGGCTGCTGGGAAAGACCGACTGACGGGCCGGTTGATGTCGGCAGGATCAAGCTGAGTGGCTGCGCAAGTTTAAGCCAGTCGAGTGAACGGCTTAGGGGTGGGTGACGGCGCACGGATTTAGGGTATCAATGCCCTTTGCGTTCGTTGTTTTTTGCCGGAAATAGGCGTATTATTAAGAAGTTGTAGCTGGTTTCGGCTCAGACTAGAAGGTATGGGCTTCACTTTCTACAGGCGAAGAAAGCGTGCCTGTCATGGTGTCCCGGAGTCTGGGTGGGTTTGTTAGTCCCCAATTCGTGGCGAAAGTACCAGTGGGCGGAAGGCCCACTTTATTTTTGGTCGCTGCGCTTGCCAGCCGCTTCAGGGCCTGACAGGCGGATGGATTCTCAAGGCGCTGCAGCGCAAGCCGGCCTCACCGCTGTTTGATTCGGGTCAAAGAGGCGCGTAAGCGGTGCAGGAAGAATCATTATTGACGCAGTAGATGGCGGCAGACCTCAACACAATTCGCGAAATTGCCGGCCGCGTGGCCACGGCGCTGGGGCTTGAGGTGATAGAGGTGGAGATGCGGGGCGGCGGCAAGGCGCGCACCCTGAGAATCACCATCGACAAGCCGGAAGGGGTCACGCACGAGGATTGCGCCAACGTGAGCCGCGAGGTTTCGACCATCCTGGACGTGGAGGATGCAGTATCGGGGGCGGCCTACACGCTGGAAGTATCGTCGCCCGGGCTGGACCGCAAGCTAAGCAGGGCCGAGGATTTCGAACGTTTTACCGGCAGCCGGATCAAGCTGATGACCCGGGAGCCGGTCAACGGCAACAGGCATTTTGAAGGCCGGCTGGAGAGTTTTCAGGATGGCAGGATGGTGCTGGAGATAGTGGGCAGGAAGAAGCCGAAACCGGGGCACGCGCAACCGGGAGCCAGGATCGAGATTGCTCTGGCCAATGTTGAGAAAGCCAATGTGGTGCCGGAGATTTAGTTACGCATTTATAAGGAAAGCTTTTTATGGCAAGTGAGATTTACAACGTCATTGAAGCCCTGAGCCGGGAAAAAGGCATTGATCCGCAGATTGTGGTGAGCGCGGTGGAAGACGCTATTGTTGCGGCCACACGCAAGAAGGACAAAAGCCAGGAAAATCTGAAGGGCGAACTGGATAAAGAGGCCGGCAATATCCGCGTGTACGCGGTGAAGAGCATTCTTCCGTCAGAAGATGACATTGAAGACCCTCAGCTGGAAATTTCGCTGGATGAGGCCAAGGCCATCGACCCGAATGCCGAGGTCGGCGGCGAGGTGCGCTTCCTGAAATCCACGGAAGGGCTTGGGCGAATCTCCGCGCAGATCGCCAAGCAGATCATTTTCCAGAAGGTGCGCGAAGCCGAGCGGGACACGGTTTACAACGAGTACATCGGGCGTGTGGGCGAAGTGCTGAATGCGACGGTAAAGCGGATTGAAGGACCGGACGTGATCTTTGACATCGGCCGGGCCGAAGCCCGCATGTCGAAGAAGGAGCAGTCACGGCTGGAATCGTTTTCCGTGGGCGAGCGCGTGCGCGCGGTGCTGGTGCGCGTGGACAAGAATTCAAAAGGACCCGCGGTGGTGGTTTCCCGCGCCGCGCCGGAGCTGGTGCAGAACCTGTTCCAGACCGAGGTGCCGGAGATTTATGACGGCACCGTGCAGATTCGCGCGATTGCCCGTGAAGCCGGCGAGCGCACAAAGATTGCGGTGATGTCGCGCGACAAGGACGTGGACGCCGTAGGCGCTTGCGTTGGAATGAAGGGTATGCGTGTGCAATCGATCATCCGCGAGCTGCGCGGAGAGAAGATTGACATCATTGAATACCACGAAGACCCGGTCACCTTTGCCGAGAAGGCGTTGCAGCCGGCCAAGGTCAGCCGCGTGACCATCGTTGATCAGACCGACAAGCACCTGGAAGTGGTGGTGGATGACAGCCAGCTCTCGCTTGCCATCGGCAAGAAAGGGCAGAACGTGCGGCTGGCAGCCAAGCTGCTGGGCTGGAAGATCGACATCAAGAGCGAAGAAGAGAAGCGCCAGGAAGTGGAACAGCAGATGGAATCGCTGGTGGGCGCGCAGGCTACTCCGCTGGAGAAGGTAACTGACCTGGGAGAAGCCCTGATCGGCAAGCTGAACGAAGCGGGTATTTCCACGGTGGAAGCGCTGGCTGACATGACGCCAGAGCAGCTGGAAGAAGTGCCGGGAGTAGGCCCGAAAACAGTAGAAAAAATCAGTATTGCGGTAAATAATTACTTTTCCAGCCTTGATGGAACCCCGGCCGTGGCGATTCCGGAAGCGGGAGAGACGGCCGCGGTGGAAGGCGCTGAAACGCCTGATCCCGGCATTCCCGCGGCGGAAGCTGCGGCGTCAGAGTATGCCGAAGCGGTGGAAACCGGCCAGGGCAGCGAAGCGGCGGCCATTGCCGGAGTGGAGAATGCTCCCGACGCCGACGTCGCGGAAGTCCACACGCACGGCGAAGAACAGCCGCCGGTGGAAGGCACGGTTGAGCCGGAGCTGGCGGACACGGAAGAGAAATCAGAAGAAGAACCATCGTAGTGAGATTTCACAAGGACAAAATCGTGAGGTCATTATGATCGCGTAGCAGCAACCTGGAGGAAATACAGAGCGGATGAAAATTCGAATCAATGATCTAGCTAGAGAGCTTGAGGTAAAGAGCAAGGCCATCCTCGACGTGCTCGACGACGTGGGAGTGACCGAGAAGAAGACCCATTCAAGCTCGCTTGAAGAGGATGAAGCTGTACGGGTGCGCAAGCATTTTGCAGCCAAATCCGGCTCTGCTTCCCGGGAAAGGGCAGCCTCAACCGAGGTGAAGCCAAAGATCGACCTCTCCAAAATCTCCAAGCCGGGCGACGTAGCGCGGCTGCTGCGGGAACGAGAGCAGAAACAACAGCAACCTCCAGCGCCACCAGCTCGACCGCCGGCTACAGCGGCTGCGCCTCCAGCAGCTCCGCCTGCAGCCAAGACCCAGGCTCCCGTTGCACCTCCAGTTCCAGCAGCCGAGAAACCCGCGGTTGTATCCCCCAAGCCAGCTGCTCCGGCAGCGGAAAGAACAGTTGTGGTCACACCTCCGGCGGTAAAGCCAGCAGCGGCCGTGCTTCCGCCTCCCCCAGCAGAAAAGCCCGCATCTCCACCCGCGGTGATTGTTACGCCACCTGCACATCCGCCCGCTGCGACCGTGGTAGCTCCACCGCCCGCGCAGCCCAAAGCTCCAGCCGCGCCACCCGTAGCGGCCGCAAGCCCACAACAGCCCGCAGTTCCCGCGCCGGTCAAGCCCGTTCCGGGGCAGCCGATTGCGCAGCAGCGCAGGATGATTACGCCGCAGACGGGCCCGCGTCCGGTTTACACTGCTCCGCCGCCACGAGCGCCGGTGGCCTCCAGTGTGCCGCCAGGTCGTCCGATGCAGGGAGCGCCCGGGACCAGACCTATGCAGGGCAGTCCGGGACAACGTCCGCAGGGGCCGGTGCGGGGACAGCCAATTTTTCAGCGCCCAAGGCCATCAGGCCCGGGGGGCCCTCCGGGATCGCGTCCACCATATCAGGGACGCCCCGGCGAGCAGCGCCGTGGTCCTCATCCCACAAGTTCACCCCGTCCGGGCGGCTATCCGCCGCGTCCGGGAATGGGTGGAGTAGGTCCGGGCGGACCTCCGCCTCCGGCGGGAAGACCGGCGCGTCCGGGCGGCCCAACACGGCGCCCCGGCCAGCCTTATATCCCGAGGGAAAAAGAAGGCACGATGAAGGGCTTTACGCCACCGCCGCGTCTGGCGTTGTCGAATGAGCCTCTTCCCATCACGCGTTCGATCACCATTGGCGAAGGCACCAGCGTGAAAGACCTGGCGGAAAAGCTGGGCGTTCGCGCCAAGGACCTGATCGCGCGCCTTCTGATGAAGGGCGTAATGGCC
Organism: Candidatus Angelobacter sp.; assembly: GCA_035762225.1. Lineage (GTDB taxonomy): Bacteria > Acidobacteriota > Terriglobia > Terriglobales > Acidobacteriaceae > Angelobacter. The sequence goes on along the minus strand of DASTPO010000131.1, from coordinate 764 downwards.
ACGGTGAACCAGAGCCTGGATTACGAATTGGCCAAAGAGCTGGCGCGGCATTTTGGCGCTGAATCGGAAGCCATCACGTTTGAAGATCAGGCAGCACAGGAACTGGCGCAGCTTACCGGCGCCACGGAAGAGACAACGGCACAGGCCGCGGTGACGCGTCCGCCGGTGGTGACAATCATGGGTCACGTCGACCATGGCAAAACGTCATTGCTGGATGCGATCCGCGAAACCGATGTCGCCGGTGGAGAAGCTGGTGGAATTACGCAGCACATCGGCGCCTATAAGGTGAAAATCACCAAGGAAGACTCTCCGGCGTTTGGCCGGCAGATCGTATTCCTTGATACTCCGGGCCACGAAGCGTTTACCCGCATGCGCGCGCGCGGAGCCAAGGTGACCGACATTGTGGTGCTGGTTGTGGCCGCCGATGACGGCGTCATGCCACAGACCCTGGAAGCCATGGACCATGCAAAAGCCGCAAAGGTGCCGATCATCGTTGCGGTCAATAAGATCGACAAGCCGGAAGCTCTGCCCGATCGCGTGAAGAAGCAGCTTGCGGACCGCGGGCTTATGCCGGAAGACTGGGGTGGCACCACGGTGTTTGTGGATGTCTCCGCCAAGAAGCGCACTAACCTGAACCTGTTGATGGAAATGATCTGCCTGGTGGCCGACCTGCAGGACCTGAAGGCCAATCCCGAGCGTCCGGCAACTGGCACCGTGGTTGAGGCCAAGGTGGACCGCGGACGCGGCGTGGTGGCGACCGTGCT
>DASTPO010000130.1:0-3710 GCA_035762225.1 Candidatus Angelobacter sp. | reverse complement strand
CAACGGTGTGACGAAAAAGTTTGGCGAGATCGCTGCGCTGCGCGATGTCAATTTGAACGTGCGCGCGGGTGAACTGCTTGCAGTGCTGGGGCCGAACGGAGCAGGCAAAACCACGGCGGTCCGGCTCATGCTGGGATTAACGACCCCAGGTTCAGGGCAGGTCACGGTGCTGGGCAAGGACCCGCGCCAGGCGCGGGCACGCAGCCGCATCGGCGCCATGCTTCAGGTGGCCAAGGTCCCGGAAACGCTGAAGGTCAGGGAGCATATCAACCTCTTCCGCAGCTACTACAACGCTCCGCTCTCGTTGCCGGCAACGCTGGAAGCGGCAGGACTGGAGGGCATGGAAGAGCGGCTGTTCGGCGCGCTCTCCGGCGGGCAGAAACAGCGGGTTCTGTTTGCGCTGGCAATTTGCGGCGATCCTGAGCTTCTTTTTCTCGACGAGCCAACCGTCGGCCTCGACATAACCACACGCCATCTGATCTGGCAGCAGATCCGCAGGCTGGTCCAGCGGGGACGCACCGTGGTCTTGACCACCCACTACCTTGAAGAAGTTGACGCGCTGGCTGACCGCGTTGTGGTGCTGAACCACGGAACGATTGTTGCCGAAGGAACGGCGACCGAGATCAAGTCGCGGACTGCACAAAGGAAGATCCGCTGCTACACCAGGCTCCGCCTGACGGAGCTTGAGGCAATTCCCGAGGTCAGCAGCGTAAGCGAGCAAGGCATCAATGCGCAAAGAACCCAGATTGAGATCCGGACCGCGCAGGTTGAGCCGGTGTTGCGGGAATTGTTTTTACGCGACCCGCAATTGACCGGCCTGGAGGTCTCCAACAGCACGCTGGAAGAGGCATTCTTGAAGATTGTTGAGACAGGAAACCAGGAACTTCACCAGGAGGCGACGGCATGAGCAGCTACGCAGCAGTTGCGCCACAATCATCCACGGCAAGCACACTTCGCATCTATGTGACCGAAGCGAAATATGAGTTTCTGAAAACGCTTCGCCAACCCGCATACGTGATCCCCGCGCTCACGTTTCCCCTTCTCTTCTACGTGATGTTCGGAATTGTTTTCGGCGGCAAGCAGGACTTTCGCGGCATCAGCGTCGCAACCTACATGCTGGCGACCTACGCGACCTTTGGCGTGATGGGAGCATCCTTGTTCGGCTTTGCCGCGGGCGTCGCCATGGAGCGCGGCTACGGGTGGCTCCAGGTAAAGCGCGCCAGCCCCATGCCTCCACTGGCATACCTGGCAGCCAAAACTTTCATGAGCATGATGTTCGCTGCGATTGTGGTCATCTCCCTCTTTGTGGCGGGAGAAGCTTTCGGCGGGGTACATCTGCCCTTCCTGAAATTCATTGGGTTGGCAGGCATCATGATCGCGGGGACCATTCCCTTCTGTGCGCTGGGCCTGGCGATTGGATGTTACGTCGCGCCAAACTCGGCCCCGGCGATCGTGAATATTCTTTTCCTGCCCATGGCGTTCTGTTCAGGCCTGTGGCTGCCTCTTCCCCTGCTGCCTCGGTTGCTTCGAGGCCTTGCGCCATTCCTGCCGCCATATCATCTGGCGCAGCTGGCGTTGCAACAGGTGGGCTTTGGCGGTTCCGGAAACCCATGGGTGCACATGGCCACGCTGGCGGCATTCACAACGGCATTTCTTTTGCTTGCGCAACGCGGTTTCAAGCGCGATGATGTGAGCATCAACGCCTGATGAGCTCATAACCCAGAAAATGCCCTGAATATGCGCCTGTTACCCAACAACAAAGACCTTGGCTGGACCCCTTACGCGTGGCTCATCTACCTGGCCAGCGTACCGTTTTACGGCTACATGAGCGGGGAGAGGTCCGCCGGGTTCTGGGCATTCACCATCCTGGGCATGGTGAGCCTGCTGGGATTGTATTTCTGGGGCTACTGGATCAAAGGCAAAAAACTTCTCTGGATTGTGGGCGCCATCACGCTGCTGGGCGTGATTTCCGCGCCCACCAATCCGGGAGCGTCAGTCTATTTCGTTTATGCGGCGGCGTTCATCGGCTCCACGGGAGAGCCGGCGTTTGGAGTTCGGCTGTTGCCGGTTGTGTTGGCAATCATCGCCTTGGAAACATGGGTTTTCCATCTACCAGCTTATTTCTGGATTCCCGCCGAGGTATTCTCGCTGCTGATTGGCGCCATCAATATTCATTACCGGCAGCGCGAGCGCGATAACCGCAAGCTCTTAATGGCGCAGGAAGAGGTGGAGCACCTGGCCAAGGTGGCGGAGCGCGAACGCATTGCGCGCGACCTGCATGACGTGCTGGGACACACACTGTCAGTGATCGTGCTGAAGTCGGAACTGGCAGCCAAGCTGGCGGAAAAAGACCCGGCACGCGCCGCGCACGAAATCAAAGAGGTGGAACGCATCTCACGCGACGCGCTGGCGCAGGTGAGAAGCACGGTGCGCGGCTATCAGGCGCTCAGCCTGCAAGCCGAAGCTGCGCAGGCAACCGCTACATTGCAGGCAGCCGGGGTGAAAGTGGATTGCAGCTTCCCTCCTGCGGCCATGCCGCCTACGCATGAAGGCGTGCTTGCGCTGGCGCTGCGGGAAGCCGTCACCAACGTGATTCGCCACTCCCAGGCGCGCTCTTGCGATCTGCGGCTGCGCGCGGTTGAAGGCGGCTGCGAGATGGAGATCAAGGATGATGGCTGCGGCCGCACATCACCGGAAGGCACCGGGCTGAGCGGGATGCGCCACCGCGTGGAGGCCCTGGGCGGCAGGCTGCTGCGAGACACCTCTGCCGGCACGCGGCTGGTGATCACCTTACCGCTAAGGAATGGCAGCCATTCATGACGATTCGGGTGGTGATCGCGGAAGACCAGAGCATGGTTCTGGGAGCGCTGGCGGCGCTGCTGGAGATTGAGCATGACATCCGCGTGGCAGGCCAGGCGCGCAATGGAAAAGAGGCCCTGCAACTTACCTTGCAGCTGAAACCTGAACTCCTGCTCACCGATATCGAGATGCCGGAGATGAGCGGGCTGGAAGTGGCGGCGGAGTTGAAGCGCCAGAGCGCGCCCACGCGCGTGATTATTCTGACCACGTTCGCCCGCGCCGGCTACCTGCGGCGGGCGCTTGAGGCCGGCGCATCGGGATACCTGCTCAAAGATTCTCCCGCGGCTGCGCTGGCTGACGCGATTCGACGCGTTCACTCCGGCGGCCGCGTGATTGATCCGGAGCTTGCCACCGAGGCCTGGACGGAGTCTGATCCGCTGAGCGATCGCGAACGCCAGGTCCTGCGCCAGGCTGCCGACGGCGCCACCAGCGCCGAGATCGCCGCCAGCCTGCATCTTTCAGAAGGAACCGTGCGCAACTACCTCTCTGAAGCCATCAGCAAGCTGGGAGCGGGAAATCGCGTGGAAGCCGCGCGCATCGCGCGCATGAAGGGCTGGCTTTAGCCGCAAGGCGGCGGACATGCGCCGCCGGCAATCCGCAAACGTGTTTAGCGGCCTACCAGTTTCTGCAGTTCCTCAGGATAGCGGGCGCCCTGCACCGTGATCCTGGAAGCGGCGCTATCTATCTGGCGGAGATCGTCCGGGGTAAGCTCCACATTCGTCGCTCCCAGATTTTCTTCCAGGCGATGCAGCTTTGTGGTGCCGGGAATCGGCACAATCCAGGGCTTCTGCGCCAGCACCCAGGCAAGCGCGATCTGGGCGGGCGTGACTTTTTTGCGCTCGGCGAATTTA
>DASTPO010000129.1:0-11190 GCA_035762225.1 Candidatus Angelobacter sp. | reverse complement strand
CTGAAAGAAATCCATTTCGTTCCCGGCCTCTGCCCGCCAAGGACCCGCTGTGATCCTTATACAATAAGAAAAACTAATGATATCAGAAGAATTATAACTTTGACTTATTATCTTCGCGGAGACGACCATGGTTTCCTGTTGTTTCAGGAGGAGAGATCCATGGCGAGCCCCCGCATAACATTCTTCGATACCACGCTGCGTGATGGCGAACAGTCGCCGGGATGCAGCATGGGCGTTTACGACAAGCTGCGCATGGCCCGCCAGCTCGATGAGCTGGGCGTCGACGTGATTGAAGCGGGATTCCCCATTGCCTCAGAAGATGATTTCCGGGCCGTCAGCCTCGTTGCCGCTGAGCTGGAGCGGCCTGTAATCGCCGGGCTCGCCCGCGCCACCGAAACCGACATTCGCCGCGCCTGGGCTGCCCTGGAAACAGCGCGCCGTCCGCGCATTCACGTCTTCCTGGCCAGCTCTGACCTGCATCTGCAGTGCAAGCTGAAGATCACGCGGGAGCAGGCGCTGCACCAGGTTTATCGCGCGGTGGGATATGCCAGTTCGCTCTGCCCGGATGTTGAGTTTTCTCCGGAAGACGCCACCCGTTCTGATCTGGATTTTCTCTGCCAGATGGTGCAGGCCGCGGTGGACGCCGGAGCAACCACCATCAACATTCCTGACACCGTTGGCTATTCAATTCCCGAAGAATTTGCCTCCATCATCCGCTCGGTCCGGGAGCGCACCCGCGGAATCGAGAAGGTAACAATCTCAGTGCATTGCCATAACGATCTTGGGCTGGCCGTGGCCAACACGATTTCCGCCATCAATGCCGGCGCGCGCCAGGTTGAGTGCACCATCAATGGCATTGGCGAGCGCGCGGGCAACGCGTCACTGGAAGAAATTGCCATGGTATTGAGCGTGCGCCAGTCAAAGCTGGCCTATCAGACCGGAATCGATACCCGGCAGATCTATCCGGCAAGCTGCCTGCTCTCGGAAATTGTCGGCTTTATGCCACAGCCCAACAAGGCGATTGTGGGCCGCAACGCTTTTGCCCATGAGGCCGGCATTCATCAGCACGGCGTGATCGCCAACCCGCTGTGCTATGAGATCATGACGCCGGAATCGGTGGGCGTCCCCGGCAACAACCTTGTTCTGGGCAAGCATTCAGGGCGTCACGCGCTGGGCAAGCGGCTGGCGGAGCTTGGCTACGCGGCTTCAGGATCGGAGCTGGACTCCGTGTACCTGCGCTTCATGAAGCTGGCGGAGATCAAGAAAAAGATTTATGACCAGGACCTGTTGTCACTGGTGCCTGTGACCACGCGGCAGCGTGCCTCAGCCGCACATGCTGCAAGCTGATATTCCAACAGAGAAAGAGTCGGTGCCGAACCCATGATTTTTAAACTTACAGTGCTTCCCGGTGACGGTGTTGGACCCGAGGTAACGCGCGAAGCGGTGCGCATACTGCGGGCCATGAGCCACTTTTCCGATTGCGAGTTTGTGTGCGAGGAAAAAGCCATCGGCGGCGCCGCTATCCGCACCCAGGGCACGCCTTTGCCGGAGAGCACGCTCGACGCGTGCATGCACAGCGACGCGGTTTTCCTGGGCGCCGTGGGCGCGCCCGAGTTTGACCATCTGCCGACCAGGCAAAAACCGGAAGCTGGACTGCTGGCGCTGCGGACGGCGCTGGGCGGGTTTGCCAATCTGCGTCCCGCAGTCTCATTCGCGGCCACCGCGGATTGCTCCCCGCTGCGGCGGTCACGCGTGGAAGGCGCGGACATCCTGTTTGTGCGCGAGCTGCTTGGCGGACTCTATTTCGCCCAGCCCCGCGGTTTTGATGCCAGCGACGATTCCGCCTTCAACACCATGCGGTATTCGCGGGAAGAGATCGAGCGCGTGGCGCATATCGCTTTTGCCCAGGCGCAAATGCGGCAGAAGAAAGTCACATCTGTCGATAAGGCCAACGTTCTGGAAACCTCGCAGCTCTGGCGGCGCACGGTTACCGACGTGGCAAAGCAATATTCAGACGTCAAATTGGAGCACATGTATGTTGATTCCTGCGCCATGCACCTGGTCACCAACCCGGTGCGGTTCGACGTGGTGCTGACGGAAAATCTCTTTGGCGATATTCTTTCGGATGAGGCTGCCGCCATCACCGGGTCGCTGGGCATGCTGCCCTCGGCCACCGTAGGCGGCGCCGTGGACCTTTATGAACCGGTCCATGGATCGGCGCCGGACATTGCCGGGCAGGGGATTGCCAATCCGCTGGGCGCGATTGCTTCCGCGGCCATGTTGCTGCGGCTCTCCGCCGGAAGGCATCACGAAGCGGCGGACCTGGAAGGCGCGATTCGCAAGGTCCTCGATGCGGGCTATTGCACCTCCGATATGGCGGGGACGGGCAAGCACGTGGTGAATACCCATGAGATGGGCGAACTGGTGGAACAGAACTTTGTGGAAGCTCTGGACCGCCGTTTTTCCTATCACGGCGTATAGGTTGCAATGAAAACGACTGGGCGAACTCTATTCGACAAAATATGGGACCGGCACGTGGTCTGCGCCGGGCCGGAAGGGTCGTCGCTGCTGTATATCGACCTGCACCTGGTGCATGAGGTGACCTCGCCGCAGGCGTTTACCGGGCTGCGCGAAGTCGGCCGCAAGTTGCGCCGTCCGGACCTGACCTTTGCCACGCTGGACCACAATATCCCCACCGCCGGCAACCGCATGATCCTGGAAGATGCATTGGCCCGCACGCAGGTCGAGGCGTTGCGCAAAAACTGCAAGGATTTCGGGGTCCCGCTGTTTGATCTGGATACGCCAGAGCAGGGAATTGTTCATGTCATCGGGCCGGAACTGGGCCTGACTCGTCCCGGTATGACCATTGTCTGTGGTGACAGCCACACCAGCACCCACGGCGCTTTTGGCGCTCTTGCTTTCGGCATCGGCACTTCGGAAGTGGAGCATGTGATGGCCACGCAATGCCTGGTGCAGAGAAAGCCCAAAAGAATGCTGGTGAAATTCTCCGGCGCGCCGGGCCTGGGCGTGACGGCAAAGGACCTGATTCTGGCGCTGATCGCGAAGATCGGCACCGATGGCGCCAGCGGCCACGTCATTGAATATGCCGGCGAGGCAATCCGGGCGCTCTCCATGGAAGCGCGGATGACGATCTGCAACATGAGTATTGAAGCCGGAGCCCGCGCGGGGATGATCGCGCCAGACCAGACGACCTTTGCCTATCTGCGCGGCCGCCGTTTCGCGCCGCAGGGTGATGCATGGGACAGCGCTGTCGCCAGATGGTCATCGCTCGAAAGCGATCCTGGAGCTGTTTTCGATACCGCCGTGGAGATCAACGCGGCGCAGATTGCTCCATTCGTGACCTGGGGGACCAACCCGGCCATGGCAGCGCCGGTTACCGGCGAAGTCCCGGACCCGGATGGCGTGGCTACAGATTCGGAGCGCAACAGCCTGGCGCGGGCCCTGGAATACATGGGGCTGCGTCCGCATACGCGCATTGAAGACATCGCAGTGGACCGCGTTTTCATCGGCTCCTGCACCAATGCGCGGCTGGAAGACATCCGCAGCGCCGCCCGCGTGGTGAAGGGATACAAGATTTCCAACAGCGTGCAGGGAATGATTGTGCCGGGATCGCAGCAGGTAAAACGCGCGGCGGAACTCGAAGGGCTGCACCGCATTTTCACTGACGCCGGCTTTGAATGGCGCGAATCCGGCTGCTCCATGTGCCTGGGCATGAACGCTGACCGGCTGAAGCCGGGAGAGCGTTGCGCGTCCACCAGCAACAGAAACTTTGAAGGCCGCCAGGGCGCCGGTGGACGAACTCATCTGGTAAGCCCGGCCATGGCCGCAGCCGCCGCAGTCAGCGGACGCTTTGTCGATGTCCGCAACTGGCACTACAAGGATTGATCGAATGCAGAAGTTTACCGTCCATACCGGAATCATGGTGCCGTTGCAGCGCGACAACATCGATACCGACCAGATCATCCCCAAGCAATTCCTGAAGCGCGTGGAGCGCACCGGCTACGGCGATTTTCTGTTTTTTGACTGGCGTTATGACCGCAACGGCGCGCCGGACCCCGACTTTCCTCTCAACGCACCCCACTATCGCGGCGCCAGCATTCTTCTGGCGGGAAAGAACTTTGGCTGCGGATCGTCGCGCGAGCATGCCGTATGGGCTCTGCGCGACTACGGTTTCCGTGCCATCATCGCGCCTTCCTTCGCTGATATCTTTGCCAACAACTGCCTGAAGAATGGCGTGCTGGCGCTGGCGCTGCGCCCGGCAGAGATCGCGCAATTGGCAGCCCGCGACGCAGCGGGGCACTTCCGGCTGAAGATCGACCTGGAACAGCGTGAGGTTTCCGCCGCCGATGACTTCCGCACTCATTTTGCCATCGATAACTTTTCCCGCACATGCCTGCTGGAGGGGCTGGACGAAATCGGCGTGACCTTGAAGCATGAGCCGGAGATTGCGAAGTACGAGCACAAGCGCCGCGCCGACTTGTAGTATCCGCGCGCTCCTTCTATCTTGGTGGCATGCAGCAAGTGCAGAATGCGCCTGCCATTCCCGGTCTTCAGCCCGGTAAGAAAGCCCTGCTGGTTTTCTTTGAAACAGACTGCCCGACATGCCAGCTGGCGTTGCCTTATCTGAATGCGCTGCGGGGCGACTCCTTCCAGGTGATCGGACTCTCGCAGGATGACCCGGCTTCCACCCGTGAATTTGTCAACCAGCTGAGAATCGCCTATCCCGTGCAGCAGGATGCGGAACTTGCCATCACGCGCGCATACGATCCGCAGACCGTGCCAACGTTTTACCTGCTCGACGAACATCACCAAATAGAGAGCACGCTGGTCGGCTTCGACAAAAAGGGCCTGAATGAGATTGCGCAACTGCTGGGGCACGCTCCCATCGCGCCACCGGACGACGGAGCTCCGGCGTGGAAGCCGGGGTGCAGTTCTCGGCATCTGGAGCCCGAAGTGGAAAGCGGCGCGCAGCAGAATGGCGTAAAGCTGCTGCGGCGAATGGGAGACCGGGCTTCACGCATCATGCTGCGCAACGAAGAAGATCCGTTTGAGTATTGCCGCAGGCAGTTCGGCGACGCGCTGCCGGTGATTCCACCCACGGCGGAAAAAGTTGATGCCATGGTGAGCGCTTGTGGGCTTCAGCCCGAGACGGTGATCGCACGCGTGCCGCCCTTTTATGGCGAAGCCACGGTAGAAAAAATAGCCGCCAACGCGGTGATGGCCGGGTGCCTGCCGGAGATGATGCGCGTTCTGGTACCGCTGCTGCGCGCCGCCTGCGACGAACGTTTCAACCTCCACGGCGTGCAGGCTACAACTCATTTCGCCGCTCCGCTGGTGATGATCAACGGGCCGGTGCGGAAGGAACTCGGCTTCTGGTCAAAGCAGAATGTATTTTCCAACGTGGCGCGGGCCAACAGCTCGCTGGGGCGGGCCTTTCAGCTGATCCTGTTAAACATCGGCGGCGGGCGGCCCGATGGCATTGACATGTCCGCGCTCGGCAATCCGGGGAAGTTTTCCTTCTGTATCGCTGAGAACGAAGAAGAGAACCCGTGGGAACCGTTCCATGAAACCCGCGGGCTCAAGCGCGAGCAGAGCGCTGTGTCATTGTTCGCGGGCGAGCCGCCACGCGGCGTGAGCGAGCACACAGCGCCGGCGGGCAAGACCCTACTGGAAACAATTTCATTTGCCCTGGCTACGGTGTGGAGTTATCGCACCTGCCTGATGCCGGAGGCCGTTGTGATTCTCTGTCCCGAACATGTGAAGACGATCCATCGTGACGGCTTTACCAAGGCGCAGGCGCGGCAATTTCTCTTCGAGAACACGGGTATCCCGGTGCGGCATTATTCGCCGACGGAGCGCGCTGAAGGCACGCAACTGGCGGCGAATTACAAAGAAATCACGGTGCGCGGAGAAAAGTGCTACCAGAAGTTCCGCTCACCCGAGGCGATCAGCATCTTTGTGACCGGCGGAACGGCAGGGAAATTTTCCGCGGTGGTCGGAAGCTGGTCCACCGGTCCGGCCGGCAGCCAGATGGTGACCTATCCTATTCCGAACAAATCGTAAGGAGCAAAGCATGGTGGTGATTGTTCATCCTGGAAATGAAAATGTGCCGAAAGCGGCCAAGCCGCCGGCGCGGTTGGCCAGTCTGAAAGGCAAAAAGATCGGCCTGCTCGACATCAGCAAGCCCGGCGGCAGCTTCTTTCTTGACCGGCTGGAAGAAATTCTACGGTCGAAATATGGCGCAGGCGAAGTTCTGCGCAAGCGGAAGCCGACATTCTCCAAGAACGCTCCGGCGGAGATCATCGAACAGCTGCGCGGGATGGACGCCGTGGTGGAAGGGCTGGCGGATTGAGGGTCGTGCACAACGTGCAGTTTGCACGACACCATCGGGCTGGAAAATCTGGGGATTCCTGCGGTCCCCGTTGCGACAACTGAGTTCACGGCGCCTGCGCGAGTGCAGGCCAGCGCGCTGGGCCGCGCCGGCTTTGACGCTGTTTACGTGCCGCATCCCATCCAGGACCAGACGCCGCAGCAGATCGCCGCGCGGGCAGACGCGGTGGCGGAAGAGATTGTGAGAAGGCTGACGGTGGCGAGCTAGTTTTCAGGCTTGATCACAAATCGAGCCAATGCAGGAGCGCAGGCCCGTGCGCTGCCGGGGTTTTTGTCGCAAGCCGTTCATAAGGCATATCGCCATGAATCCCGGGTTTTATTTGTCAGACTGCTACGAAAATCCTCAAACCATTGCCGAATTGACACCAGCAGCTTACAAGAGTAGCGTTGCTGCCATCTAGACCCAGTCGGATTTTCAAATCCAGGAGAACAACATGAGAGCGAAACTAGCTTTTTGTATAGGGGTGTTGTGCGCCCTTGCAGCACCAATTCTTTCGGCCCAGGACGCCGTCAAGGTCGATCCCAAACATTACTCGGTTGTGAGCGAAAACGACCAGGTACGAATTCTGAAAGTTCACTACGGCCCGCATGAGAAATCGGTGATGCACAGCCATCCGGCCACGGTTGCGGTTTTTCTCACCGACGCCAAGGGAACGTTCACCTATCCTGACGGAAAGAAGGAAGACTTTGACGTCAAGGCCGGGCAGGCGCAGTATTCGGCCGCGGGCACGCACTTGCCGGAGAACACCAGCGATACGGGCATGGACGTGATCGTCACCGAACTGAAAGGCAAAGCCGCAGCACCGGCGAAAGCCAAGAAGAAGTAAACCGCTCTTTCCGTCTCCCTCAAAAGTTCCAGCGCGTGCAGCCCGGCGCGCTGGGATCATTCCTTGCTACTCTCGCTTTTCAGTTCGTTTTGGCAGGACAGATTTGGGAATCTCGTCCGGGCCAATTGGGATCCAGTTCACCTGAAATCGGCCTTTGTAGCCGAAGAGGGGTCCCCATGTGCGATTGCTCACATTGACTTCGATGCGAAAACACTTCTGCGTTTCGTCGTACCACTCACAGACGTCGGCGACCCCGGAAAAGATCATGGGGAAGTTGAACCCGACGATGCCTTCATAAAAGCGCTGCGCGCCGGAGCGAAGCCGAAGTCCGCCGTTGCTCTCTACCTTGAGGCCTATATCCACGGCCAGGTGCTGGTGCGTGCCCATGTAATCAATGATGCATCCCCGTTTTTCACTATGGATCATGTAGGCATCGAAGCGGCGGGGGCGTTTGGTTTGAAAGGTGCGGAGCCAGGTGACGGTCTCACGGCCCAATGAATCAACGTAGCTGTAGTTCGCAATTTCAAAAGGAACATTCTCGCCGCTTTCCGGAAACATAATGTGCCGCCAGGATCCCAAATATAGGAACGGCAAGGTATATGCTGGCCCGTGCCACAGGCTTTCCATTATTCCGGTTCCGATGGACGCGATGTGGTCTTTGCTGGAAAAACCAAACCGGCGCTGGATCTCCGGATGCAATTGATTGAAGTCTGAGCCGAGCACTCGCTCGTAGATCGATCTCATGGCGTTTCCTTGGGCGCTGTGCGTAAACATCTTGAAGCCGATGGCAAATCTGCTGACGAGAAATAACCGATGACAGAAAGAAATATCATCGCTACGTTGAGCGTGACCGGATTGAACGCAGCCACCAGATAGGACGGACTGCTCACGGCCACGCCAATCAACGCTGCAATCATGATCAAAGCGTTGCAAACAAAAAGAGCGCGCCATCGCCAGAGAGTAATCGTAAGGGCGGCGAATGCCAGTTCGAGAATGCCAATCCAGAGCAGGGATGCGAAAGGAAGACCGGCTGCGCCCAGCAAGGTTCGCTCATCCGCGCTTGGGAAAAGCATTTTGGGAACCGGCCCCTGCCAAAACCAGATAAAGGCAATGCCTGACCGCGCGAAAGCATGGATCAAGGCCATGCGGAAACTCGTTTGCGGAGCAATTCCTCGTTCAATCCAAAGACGGAGACGATCAAAGCTCCAGGCGGTGGCCCAACCAATTAGCGGACGAAAGAGAACCCGATCGATCAACCGGCCCGGCGCTCCGAACCTTGTCCGGTAGTCGTACCAGGTCAGAAACCGAGTGCGATTGGCGCCAGGAACATAGTGCCAATAGCCTGAACCCTCTTTGATTAACGATAGCGGGCTGGACGACCAGAATTTCAAGGCCGAAGTACGTAGACCCGTGGCAGTTGCGCGGGTGCCAGTACTCTCGCCTTCGCCATTGATGCTCAGGCCAAATCCGATGCGGTGGAATAAAGGAACTGTTGTGGCTCGTCCTCTGAATGTTTCGGCAGGTACTTGATTGCGGTGAAGCGCAGGTCCCACAGCTGGTGAAGTTCAGGAACCTGGGTGCGACGCCAGATCTCATCAACGTCAGCACAGATCGGAATTTCAACGTAAATCCCCGGATCTCGAGGCATCGCCAGAGAAGATAGCACTGCCAGACCACGCCGGACAGTGACGAACGTACTCCATCATGAGTTCCTGCGCAGGTGCATTAGGGTTTCACGGTTCTCTTTAAGGGCAATTTGCAGGTTACCCGCTGGAAATGGCACAATAAATGGTGATTTTCGGCCGGGTTGGCGCGGGTGATAATTCTGCGTCGCGAGCAGGCTGGGGATCATCAAAAACAGTAAGGCTGCGGGCTTCAACAACCCCGCAGGTCGGGCGTGAACCATTGCGCAGTGGACCTGCTGGAGCCTGTGGATGCTTTCAACATCTCCGTTCCGGGGCGCTAAACCGCGGAACTGAAGGCGGAAAAAATGTCGACTGTGATTGCTCCTTTGGAAGAGCGAGGCGTCAGCTGCTCGCTCGACAACTACCTTGTACTCCCAGATCACACCATGGACGCGCGCATTGCCGCGGCCAGAGCCGAGCTTGGCTCGCGCGCCATTGTTCTGGGCCACCACTACCAGCGCGATGAGGTGATCCGCTTCGCCGACTTTCGCGGCGACTCCTACAAACTGGCGCAGGAAGCGGCCCGCACCCGGGCGGAATATATCGTCTTCTGTGGCGTCCATTTCATGGCGGAAAGCGCAGACGTGCTGGCCCGCACCGGCCAGCAGGTGATCCTGCCGGACCTCAACGCCGGATGCTCCATGGCGGACATGGCTGAGATCGGACAGGTCGAAAGCTGCTGGGAACAGCTGGTCTCGCTGGGTCTTACCGACGAAGGCGGCCGCGGCATTACGCCGCTGACCTATATGAACTCGACGGCTGCCATCAAGGCATTTTGCGGCGAGCGCGGCGGGCTGGTGTGCACATCGTCCAACGCGCCAGCGGCTTTCAAATGGGCTTTTGCCCGCAATGAGAAAATTCTCTTCCTGCCCGACCAGCACCTTGGCCGCAACACCGCGTTCGCCATGGGAATCCCTCTTGACCAGTGCGTGGTTTGGGACCCCTTCATGATTATGGGCGGCCTGGATGTGGAACGGCTGCGCCGCGCCAGGGTGATTTTGTGGAAAGGGCACTGCTCGGTGCATCAGCGGTTTCTGCCGGAGCATGTTGATCGAGTGCGCGCCCAGCATCCTGGGATCCAGGTGATTGTGCATCCGGAATGCCGCTGGGAGGTATGCCAGAAAGCCGACGGCATTGGCTCTACCGAAAGCCTGATCAAGATGATTGCCGCGGCGCCGGCCGGCAGCAAGTTCGCCGTGGGCACGGAGATCCACCTGGTGAACCGCATGGGCAAGGAGTTTGCCCGGGAGGGCAAACGGGTGATGACGCTCGATGAGTCCGGCTGCCTCTGTACCACCATGTTTCGCATTTCGCCACAGCATTTGTGCTGGGCTTTGGAGAATCTGACGGAAGGCAACGTGGTAAACCGCATCGAGGTTCCGGTTGAAACCAAGCATTGGTCGCGGGTGGCGCTGGACAGGATGCTCGAGATCCGTTGAGCTTTAGCCGATCGCTTTCGCTGCTGGCCGGCCGCGTACAGATGCCTACCGAGCGCTTGCGCTGGTCTGGAAGGCCGTGTGCTCCAGTGACCTTTTTGAGCGATTGGGGTCCGTGATAAAACCGTGTCAGCAATAGAAAACTATGGCTAAACAAAAGACTTTTACGCTGGAAGAGGCGCACACTCTGCTGCCGGTGTTACGCTCGCTGGTCAAGCGCGCCATGGAGGACAAAAGCCTCCTTGAACAGATAGAAAAAGAGCTTCAGGACCTGAAGCACAAGATTCTGTTGAGCGGCGGCCTCCTGGTGGATGTGCCGGCGGTGGCAAAGCGCCGCGCCGGACGCGACAAGGCGTTTCAGGACATCAAGGATGCGCTGGCCGAGATCGACGCCATCGGGGTGCAGGTAAAAGACCTCGACATTGGCCTGCTGGATTTTCCTTGCGCCGTCGGCGATGAAATTGTGCTTCTGTGCTGGAAGTACGGCGAGGACAAGATCGAATTCTGGCACGGCATGGAAGAAGGTTTCCGCGGCCGCAAGCCGATTGATGAGCGCATCCTGCGCGCCAAAAAGAAAGAAAAACCGAACTAAGACATTATTCTCAGGCGAATGCCGGTTTTCCCTGGCGGCGCTCCTCCATAAGGTCCTATTTCTCAGAATAGGACCTTGCAAACGTTACGGCTTCTTGCCTTCCAACCATTGTGGCTTGAAATCGGAATTGGCCAGCCACTCCACCGGGCCAAGCATGGAATGAATGGCCTGCTCCATGTGGTTGAAGTCCAGATGGGCGACGTCGTCGCTGGGGCGATGATAGTCCGCATGCAGCCCGA
>DASTPO010000128.1:0-3155 GCA_035762225.1 Candidatus Angelobacter sp. | reverse complement strand
CTTCAATGCGCGCTTTGCCACCTACCTGGTGGCGATTGCCATCATGGCGGCCATTGTCTCCGCCGGTGAACGCTATGCATCAGAACGGGAGATGCCGCTGGTGCGGGCTGCAGGCGTGGCGCTGAACCTGCTTGCGCTGTGGGCGCTCACGCTGGAGGCAAACGGCTATTTCAGCCGGCAGATCGTCCCGCTCTACGGCCGCCATACCGACTACCAGGCGGTGCGGCAATGGGAGATTGTCCGCGACTTCAGCTTCTCCGCCATATGGCTGACCTATGGCGCCGTGCTGATGCTGATCGGCTTCATCAAGCAGAAAGCTTTTATCCGCTGGCAGGCCCTGGTGCTCATGGCCGTGACCATCGTAAAGGTTTTTCTCTATGACTCGCGGGAGTTGCAGCAGATCTACCGCATCCTGAGCTTTATTGCGCTCGGGGTGGTGCTGATGGGAATTTCCTATGCTTATCATCGTGACTTGCTGAAACTTGCGCCGCGCAAAGGCGGCAGCGCCGGGGAGGCGCCCCCGGCATGAAGACGAGCGCCGCATTGCTTGCCGCGATCTTGCTCGCAGGACCATCGATTTCTTTTTTCAAGTTTCAGCGGCCGGTGCAGGTACCCGCGGCGGGCCAGCATTACTTCACCGTGGATGAAGCAGTCTGGAAGAATGCTCGTCGCGATCTGGGCGACCTGCGTCTTTATAAGGGGCAGGTGGAGACGCCTTACGCGCTGGTGATCGCACGTGGCGGGCTGGAGCACGAGCACAAAGACGTTCGCGTGATGCAGCAGGCGACCGTTGCCGGGAAGACGCAGTTCATCATCGACATGACAGGAACAGTTGAATATGACCATGTTGAACTGAACCTGGCGGCCAAGAATTTCGTTGCCCATGCCAGGGTGGAAGGCCAGGATGATCTGCACGGTCCGCACTGGGCGGTGGCGGAGCCGATTCTCTATGACCTCTCGAAAGAAGATCTGGGCGGCAACCGCATGTTGCGCCTGCCTGTCTCCACTTACAAATATCTGCGTGTCACCATCGACGGCCCGGTGAAGCCGGAGGATGTTACCGGCGCAAGCTCTGAGTTCCGGCAGGAACAGCAGGCCGCGTGGCGGGATGTTGCAACGTCGCCGAGCACGCAGGTCCGCGATCGCGATTCAGTGCTCACGTTCGCTCTGCCGCAGAACGTTCCGGTGGAAAGGGTGAAATTTGATCTCGACCCCAGCCAGGGCAATTTTCGCCGGGAAGTCGATGTTGAAGACGACCACGGCTTTCGCGTGGGCTCGGGTGAGATAAGCCAGGTGAAGATGGTGCGCAATGGAAACAGGATCGACACCAGCAACCTGGAAGTGAACTTTTCCGCCATAGGAGATAAATCGCTCAAGGTTGTTATTCACAATGGCGATGACCAGCCGCTGCAGCAGCATGCAAGCCTGCAGCAGCAGGAGCGCCGGATCTATTTTGATGCTCCCGCTGGCGCGCCGCTCACGCTTTATTACGGTGATGAGAAGCTTGATCCGCCAGTCTACGATTACGCGAAGCTGTTTCAGATGGAGGCGAATGCGTCCGCCGTGCGGATGGGAGCGGAGCAGACGAATGCCGCTTATTCAGGAAGGCCGGATGAGCGCCCGTGGACCGAGCGCCACCCCGTGGTTCTATGGATTGCGATTCTGGCCGCGGTAGCGGTGCTGGGCGCCATCGCGCTGCGGTCAATGAAGACTGCCGCCGCTTCTTAGTGAAACACTACCGTGGAATCTTTCTTCGGCTGGCTGGCCAGATGGGCGACAAACATTTTTAAGCATTCTTCCGCATCTTCCTGCGTATAGCCGTTGAACGCCACGCCCATGCCCACCCCGGGATGCGAACTTACCGTGCGTCCCGCGAGATTGATTTCCTTTTCATTGGCCTTGATGGCCAGCGTCACCATTTGTCCTGCGGGGAGAGGCGAGAACGTGAAGATGTAACAGCCACCCATTGAGATATCGCCCACTGTGCCCCAGTAACCTGCATTGCCGATTTCGGGGTGTACGCGCACGCCGGTATCGCACACGTACCGGGGATATCTCCTTTTTTCCTTGTATTCAACTGCCATAACGCTTGCTCCTTGTTTTTACCCCAGAGCCTGATTGCCGCTATTGTTCCACCATTAGCTCCGGGCGGCGCATTACGTTGGGCAAGGCAGCCAACGTACAGGAGGGCGATGTACGCGCGGAAAGCGCAGAAATGGCATGCAGAAAAAATGGGGCTAAAGAATAGCCCCGTGAGTCGCGGGTTCCGCTTACGTTTTATATGGCATATTGCGGATGCCGCTTTACAGGCTAGCGCAGCGCCTCTTCGACTTCGCTGAGCCAGTCGGGTTTTTTCAGGACCTCACGCGGCTTCGGGCCGTCGGCTGCTCCCACAATTCCGTCCGTTTCCATCAGGTCGATCAAATGGGCGGCCCGGCCATAGCCAATGCGCAGACGCCGCTGCAACAGGGAAGTGGAGGCCTTGCCGAACTCGATCACCAGGCGCACGGCGTCGTGGTAAAGCTCGTCGTGCTCGGATTCGCCGTCGTCGCCAGCATCGCTGCCCACCGAGCCCGAGGCAAGGCCTTCACGCTCTTCTTTCGGGACTTCCAGGAATTTCTGTTCGTACTGCGCCTGCGCCTGTGCCCGCCAGAATTCGACCACGGCATGCGTTTCTTTCTCTGACGTGTACGGAGCGTGCAGCCGGTGCACGCGCGCCGATCCTGAAGGCAGGTACAGCATGTCGCCTTTGCCAAGCAGTGATTCCGCGCCGTTGGCGTCAAGAATGGTGCGTGAATCGATCTTGGTGGCCACGCGGAACGAAATGCGTGAGGGAAAATTCGCCTTGATTAATCCCGTGATCACATCCACAGACGGCCGTTGCGTGGCCAGGACCAGGTGAATTCCGACCGCACGCGCCATCTGCGCCAGGCGGGTGATCGATTCCTCAACGTTGGACTGGTCCAGCATCATCAAATCCGCAAGCTCGTCGATGATGATCACAATCTGCGGCAGCGGTTTGTGGTCGCTGTCTTCTTCAAACAGGCTGGGTGTATCGCTCTCAAACAGCTTGTTGTACTGCTCCAGGTTGCGAACGCCTTTTTCCGCCAGGACCTTCAGCCGACGCTCCATCTCGCGGACTGCGTTGCGCAGCG
>DASTPO010000127.1:0-4581 GCA_035762225.1 Candidatus Angelobacter sp. | reverse complement strand
CCGAAACCGCCGGGACGGTTGTGCGGTAAAACGCCGCCACCACCCAGAATTTTGAGAATCCCGTCTTCCCTCCTGTTTGCAGGCACACGCCGAGATTCATGCGCTCCAGCGTTTTGTCTCCCGCGGCTTTGCGCAGATCGTCGGGCAGCGTTCCCGGCTCCGCCATTGAAAACACCAGCAGGCTGGCCGCGCCGGGAAGGTTCTGGATCATCTTGTCGGTATTCATGTCCTGCGCGCAGGCGGCCCTGCGCAGCCGCGCATCGGAGACGATCTCGACCTTCGGCAGGTGCCTGGCGCGCCGCGCCCGATTGAATCCGTTCACCACAGCGTCGCGAAATTCTTTTTCCGTGTAGGAAGGCAGCACATGGGCAAAATCCTGCGTGACATACAGTTCGTCACCGCGCTGGACTATGGAAATTCCCACCGCGTTGTAATCGGGATTGAGGATGTTCGCGCGATGTCCCGGCGATTGCATCAGCGCGTCGTGCGCCGACTCCACCTCCGGCGCCTCGGCTACGTTCTCCGCCACCGAATTGAGGCGTGCACCGGTTGCTCCCAGCCGCTCCGGGAGCGACGGCTCGCCGGAAAACTGGTGTGATAATTCCTTGCGATCGGCCAGCAGTTTTGAATGGGCCAGCGCTCCCGCGGCCAGCTGGTCATTCCACTCCAACCGGTTCAGCCTGGCCTTCGCGCGCTCATGGTTCACCAGGTCAAGCATCTGCCGCTCGGCGTCGGATTGCGCTCGCGCCGCAGTGATACCAGAAAACAAAAGCAAAAAAGAGAGCGGCAGAATGCCGGAAATGCGTCGCTTCATGTTGAGGTTAAGCTGAACACAATCCTACCATTCTGCCTTGGCGAGTGCCGCAGCATCGCCGCCTTTCCGGTCTACAGCCACCCCGGCTACGCGGAATGCTCTGGAGCGCAGGCGAGTGCACGTGCGCTCCAATTCCAATACACCAATTCTTACGCTCGCTTGGCCTTCAGCTCACCCAGGATCCGGTCAATCTCATCTTCTTTTTCCATCTGGGCGAAGCGGTCTTCCACGCTGGCCGAATCGGTTGACAACAGATCAGCCTTCGCCTGGCCAATCGCCTCCTGGCGCATCACCTTGTGGCGCATGCGATCAAATGCCGCGCCGTGGTTCGTGCCCGAGACAGCGGAATGCGCGTCGGCGGCTTTGTCCAGCGTGCGCGCGCGGCGGTGCTGCGCGATCAGCAGTTCGCTGCGTGAACGCGCCTCTTCTAGCTTCTGCATCAGCTTGTTGAGCGCGTTCTTGAGCGTCTCCACCTGCAACCGCTGGTCGGCGGCCTGCTGGCGAAAGCTCTCTGCCAGCTGCTTGTAATGCAGTCCGCGCTCAATTGCGGCGCGGGCCAGGTCATCCTGCTTTTTCTCCACCGCCATCTCCGCCTTGCGGTTCCAGTCCGCTATCTTCTGGTCGTTTTCTTTTTCCTTTTTCTCCAGCAGGTGCTGGTCGGCAATGGCGATGGCCACCTGCGTCTTTACCTGCAGAAGCTGGTTCTCCATATCCAGAATGATCTGTTTGATCATGATTTCCGGATGCTCCGCCTTGTCGATCAGCTCGTTTAAGTTTGCCCGGATCAACGTTGAGACTCTCTCTAGTAGTGCCATAAATCCTCCACCATCCATTCGAAAATACTGACTGCCTCTTGCCTTTCTCGTCTAAGAACTCAGCCGCCGCGCCACTTCACCTTGCGGCAGTTGCGGCCGGCGCGCCTGTGCGCCGACGAAGACGCCGATCGCCAGCCCCATGCCCAGCCAGAAAATCCAGCTGCCGAATACCAGCGCCACCACCACGCCGAGCACCGCGCCAAAAATCAATCCGACCAGAGAAACCTTCCGCATAACTTCTCCTGACGCTCGCGCATTTGGTTAGGGCCCGGCAGGCTGGTTGCGCTTCCAACCTGCCGGACAGCCTTGGCTGCCTGCGTTACTTGCCCGCTGCTTTGGCCTTGCCCGCCGGCGCATCGTCACCACCAGGAAGCTCTGGCGCCGGTTTTGGACCCTTGTCGCCGATCACCCTGACCTTCGACAGCAGATCGGTAATGCTCATGCCGGAAAGCGCTTCAAACAACGCCGGCACCTGGGCCGCGATCTCGGCCATGTCGCCGGTTATCTTGCTCATCCCGGACGAATGGCCGTTGCCGGTGGAGACCACCGTGATCTTGTCCACGTTGGCCAGCGGTGAAGCCATGGCGCGCACAATTTCCGGCATTCCGCTGATCAGCTTGTCCACCACGGCGGCCTGGTTGTATTCCTGATAGGCCTCCGCCTTGATGTTCATGGCCTTGGCCTCGGCCTCACCTTTCTTGAAGATGATGTCGGCTTCGGCTTCACCCTGCAGCCGTATGGCGTCGGCGCGGCCCTGGGCTTCGGCGATCAGGCGCTGTTTTTCGCCTTCCGCAATGTTGAGCACGCGCTGCTTCTCGATTTCAGCCTGCTTCAGCACCGTCGCGATCAGCTCATTCTGGTGGCGCGCGATTTCCGCTTCCTGCACCTTGGTCTGCTGTTCGCGTTCAATCAGCTGGACTTTGACCTGCTCCGCGATCACCTGCTGCTGCTGGATGTTGGATTGGATCTCATACGCCTTGTCCGCCTGTGCCTGCTGTTTTTTCACCAGCTCGGCATAAGCGGCCTTTTTTACCTCCAGGTCGCGTTGCGCTTCAGATTGCTTGGCCAGTGAAAGCGTCTCTGCCAGCACGCGTTCCTGGTCAGCCTGGGCGCGGGCAATGGCGGCAGCGCGCTGCGCTTCCGCTTTCTTGATCGCCGTATCGCGTTCGGCTTCGGCCGCGGCCACGTCGGCGTCTCGCTTGATGCGGGCCACGTCCGGGCGGCCCATGTTGGAGATGTATTCGTTCTTGTCGCGCACCTCCTTGATGGTGAAGGAAACCACTTCCAGCCCCATCTTGCTCATGTCGCCGGCGCAGGTGGCGCGCATACGATCGCCCACCATCTCCGGCTCTTTTACGATCTGCTCCACCGTAAGCTGCCCGATGATCCCGCGGAGATGGCCTTCCATCACCAGCCGGATCAGGCCTTCCCTCTGTGGCGGCGTTTTGGTAAGAAACTGTTCGGCGCCGGTGCGGATGGAAATATCGTCGGACTTCACCTTGATCTGCGCCACCGCTTCCACCGTCACGGCAACGCCCTGGTTGGTATACAGGTCCTGCTGCGGCGCAACGTCAAAAGACATCAACTCAAGAGACAGCAAACGGCTGCTCTCCACCAATGGCCAGATAATGGTTCCGGCGCCCTTTACCACGCGCGGCGTTTTGCCGCGGCCATAGACCAGCAACGCTTCGTTGGGCCCGACTTTGCGATACAACCGCGCCAGCATGCTCACCACGAACATGAAGCCCAGCACACACAGGCCGACAATGATCGCAATTGTTTGCCACCCCATACTTCCTCCTAGGTCTCTCACAAACTCTTCTCCTCTTCCGCCGGCATTACACCGGCCTTTTCAGCAAGCTCATTCCAGCGGCGCACGTAGGCAACGCCTTTATCAAAGCGCGTGACCACCACCTCTTCGCCGCGGCGCACCTCTTCGTCATCTTCGCCGCGCGCGGCACACGCCTTGCGAACCCCTTGTTGCTCAAAAATGATCTCTCCGGTCCCCTTCCGCCGTATGGTTCCGCTGACCGTGCCCAGCACGCCCACCATCTCAAAATCCAGCGGATCCAGGCTCGACTCATGCGCCAGGAAATACTTGGTGGCGAACACCAGCACCAGGCTTGCGCCCACCAATCCGGCCGCTGTCGCCAGTGCCAGTCCGGCAAAGACCCAAATGTGGCGCAGGTGGACCAGCAGGTATCCCGTACCGCCAAACCACGCCAGAAATACGGCGATGGTCATGGGATTGAAAAATCCGAAGGACGAACCGCGCGCGCCGTGCCCGCCGTGTCCGACGGCATGTCCGTGGGGCAGGTGAAGATGGACGTGCAGCGTGCCGCTCAGGAACGAGAACGCGGTAAAGGCAAAGCCCACGACAAAACAGATCAGATAAAAGAGTTCCCAGTTCATGACTAAGCCTCGCTTATCTCCGCGGCGCCCTTTTGCTGCTGCGGGCGCAGCACGTGAAGCAGTTTTTCCGCCAGCTCCGGCGTTTCCAGAATCGCTTCCATCAGCACCAGGCAACTGCGTGAATCGTGGTGCTTGGCCAGATTGAGCAATGCCCGGCTTACCGCGGGATCGCGGCGAAAGCGCTCCGCGCCCTGGATCAGCCAGAGATCCAGCGTGTCTTCCGCCGAGCTCACATCCGAAAGCAGCTCATTGTGGAAGCCCTCAGGATCGTCCACCAGGTAGCCGGGATGTACTTTAAAAAACTTTGCCAGCAGCAGCCGCGTCTTGTTGGTCAGGTGCGGGCGCGCGCCATTTTCGATCTGCGAGAGATAGCTCTGGCTGATCTTCATCTTGAGCTCCCGCGTGACCGCTTTGACCACTTCCTGCTGGGTCAGCTCGCGGCCATAGCCGCGGAGGTTCCCTTCCATCAATCTGAGGTAGCGTAATTTTTCGCCAAGTTTCATATCGCTAATCGCAATAACAATATTTCAATTTGTAATA
>DASTPO010000126.1:0-9339 GCA_035762225.1 Candidatus Angelobacter sp. | reverse complement strand
CACTGTTCGGCAAGCCGGACGAGCTGCTGATGGGTCATGAGTCAAGTTGTAGCGCAGAACCGGACGCAGGGAAAGTGCTTTTGCGGGAACGGGAGAGAGAGGGCCGGGTGAATCAGAAGGGGCTTTCAGCCGCCGCCGCGGCGGCGCGCGGCCTTGGCACGCAATTTTCTGGGCTGATGCGCGCTCTTGGTTACCAGATAAAAACGCACGGCGGTCCCGCACTGCCTGCACGGCGGAAGGCCGTCGCCTCTGGAAATAATGACCTTGTGCGGCTCACGATGTGATTGATGAACAACCTGGTACAGGCCGTCATGGGCGCAGATATCGCCGGGATGTAGCTCTGGTCCTAACCGTGGATCATCCATGGGCGCCTTGAGCTTACCGTCCGCTGATAAGGAGGGGAGCCTTGGGAAAGCGGAGCGTATCGCCGATACCATGCGTTTGATTCATCCGCCGAGATGAATGTTGTCCTGCTGGAGGACTGTATTTGCTCCGCCAAGCGCCTTGCGGAAGGGCCGAAGCCCCGATCCTGATCATGGTTCGGGGCTTTGGGTTTCTACAGCTTGGGATGCTTGAGATGCCAGCCGGTTGACTCCTGATAGGCGCGCGCCAGCGCCAGCATCGACGCTTCACCAAACAGCTTGCCGATAAAGCTGAGGCCGGTGGGATGGCCCTTCTCATCAAAGCCGTGCGGCAGGGTGACGCTGGGATGTCCGGTAAGGTTCGTGATGCCGGTGCTTCGGTCGGCCACCGGGTTGGGCGTGTAGTCGGCGTAATCATAAGGAAGAAGATAGACGTCAATGTCTGCCATGACCTTGTCCATCGCCTGCATCAGCAGCATGCGCGCGCGGTTGGCGGTTACGTAGTCCGGCGCGGGATAAAGACGATACGCGTTCTGGCTGGCGATGCGGTCCGGGCGGGCAAGCTGGTCAGGATGCGTGTCGACAGGATCGTGCAGCGCGGAAATGCCTTCAGCGTTGAGGATGGCCGAGGGATCAAGCCGTGGACTTTCCGGCAGCCGGATTTCCGCCAGCGTGAAGCCAAGGCTGCGGAGCTTTTCCAGCGCGGCGCGATCGTTGGCTTCCACCTGCGGCGTCTGGCGCGTGTTTTCAAACGCGGCCTTGAGGTAACCGACGCGCAGCTTGCGCACGTCGAGCGCGGCGTTCCAGTTGAAAGGCACGTCGACGGCAGCAAGGTCGAGATTGTCAGCGCCCTGAATGGCGTTGAGCACCAGCGCGCAATCTTCCACGGCGCGGCACATGGGGCCGGTCTTGTCCATGCTCCAGCTGAGCGCCATGGCGCCATAGCGGCTGACGCGGCCAAACGTGGGACGCAGGCCGGTGACGCCGCAGATCGCCGAAGGCGCGAGGATGGAGCCCAGGGTTTCCGTGCCGATGGAAAACCCCACCAGCCCGCCGGCGGTGGCCGATCCCGGCCCGGCCGACGAGCCTTGCGATCCCATGGATGGGTCCCAGGGATTCATGGTCTGGCCGCCGAACCATATGTCATCGAGCGCCAGCTCACCGGTGGCGAGCTTTCCCAGCAGCACGGCGCCGGCCTCGCGCAGGCGCGTGACCACGGTGGCGTCCAGGTCAATGATGCGGTCTTTGAACGGCGCGGCGCCCCAGGTGGTGGGATAGCCCTTCACGGCAAACAGGTCCTTGATGCCGTAGGGAATGCCGTGCAGCGGCCCGCGATATTTGCCGGCGGCAATTTCCTGGTCGGCCTGGCGGGCCTGGCGCAGCGCGAGATCCTCCGTGATGGTGACAAAACATTTGAGCACCGGGTTGTGGCGCCGGGCGCGGGCCAGGTACATCTGGGTGAGCTCCACGGAGGTGGCCTGGCGGGCGCGGAGGAGCGCGCCTAATTTTGTGACCGGCCAGAACGCAACGTCTTCAAGACTGGATGGCCGCTGCACCGGCGGCGGCGCGCTGGGGCGGAACGGGCGGCGGGCGCGGTCAATCTTCATTCCGGGAAGGACGGGATTGAAGTAGAGCGGAGGAGCGACGCTGTTGTCGATCTCGATCTGGCGCAGGTCGCGCAGCTTCACCGTGTTTCCGGCGACGCCCTTGAGCATGTCGTCCAGCTGCTTGTCAGAAAATTCCAGGCCGGCCACGGCCGCGGCGGAGCGCAGCATGTCTTTGGTGAGGACGGGCGGGGCGGAGCCGGATTGCGGTTCAGCCGGGCGCGATTCGGTCAATCTGGCCCAGAGCACGCCGGGAAAAAGCGTTGAGGCCAGGCCCAGCGAGGAAAAATACGCGAGAAAAGAGCGGCGGTCGGCAGTGACGTTCATGAGGCAAACATTCTGCACCGGGGCAGGGAGTTTGTCGAATGGACGCGGAGCGTTGGTGGCCGCGGGGATGTTGCCGCAGGGCGTTGGCAAGCGCAGCCGGCGGCGAATCCGGGCGGGCGATTCGGCGCGCAGGCGGCGCAAGCACGTTACCTTCGTCAGTCACGATATGGTTGACACGCACTCCGGCCCGCAGTACGCTTCGCTCAACACAGCAAAACTTTTTTAAGATTACTCCCTGCCGTATCAGGGCGGGGAGCATTGGAGTTCGCCCATGCGCGCCAAAAGAACTGTCGTGTCGCTGGCCCTGATGTTGATGGCCTTTCCGCTGATCAGCTGCGTGGCGCCTCCGCCACGGCGCAGCACGGTACGGCGGACAGCGCCGGAGCCATGCCGTGCGCCGGTGCAGGCCATCCGCTATACCAGCGTGAACGTGCTCATCAATTCCAATTACACCTATAACCCGAAGGACGCGAGCGGCGGGCGGGTGGCATTGAAAACCGTGATCCTGGACCGGCTGAACCAGGCGGCGCGGCCGGACGGCAACAGCTTCAACGAGCCCAACGGGCAGCCCACCAACGTGGTGCTGAACTTCAGCCTCAATAATGACGGCCAGGACCATTTCACCGGCTCCATGGTGCTGACCGGCTGGGGCTGGCCGCTGATCACCACGCAATCCACGCAGTACACCTACAGCGACCCCATCCAGCTGACGAACGACCTGACCGACAAGGTGTACGGATTTTTCAGGAATGGCTGGCACGAGTCGCGGCCGAATTGCCATTAGAGTTTCGGTTGTTTTGGTGCGGCCGGTGGCCGTAGCGTTGGCGATGGCAACAACAGTTTTTTAGCGTTGAGCGTTTGATCGTCGATTATTCATCATTCATTGATGCAGGGTCTAAAGCCCGGCGTTTTTTTAGGCGCTTGACGGGACGGCTCAAGCCGTCCCCTGATACCTTCAGTGGCTAAAGCCGGAAGCGCGGTCTTCCAACAGCCGCATGGGCGCTTCAGGGCCGCGAATGGCCCCTCTTGCAGAACATGTGCGAGTCGGGCGCGAGCGTTGGCTGCCGTGGGATGTTGATGGGCAGTCCCGGATGTGCCGCACCTACGGCGCTCGTCTTCTCTTAACGCTTACCCACCCTTCCGGCTTCGCATGCGCTCGCCTCAGGGTGGGCTAACCTCTCTTCGCGCCTGACGGCGCTTCTCTCGGGTGGTTCATGCAATGTTGGCAGCCCTCAAGATCATTGAAGAAGAGCGTGCTGCGAAGCAGGGTGGTCCAGAAGAGGAAGAGCCTGGGGGCGGTTGCAAACCGAGAAGACTCTGCCGCGTTTATTGCGCCTATGAATGAGTGGCGGAAGCGTGTGAGAGTCGAACTCACCAGAGACAGCGAAGCTACCTCTCGCCGGTTTTGAAGACCGGAAGGGTCACCGGACCCCATGCGCTTCCGTGATTGGTTAGTTTACAAGAAACCTGGAATTTCACCACGGACATGCGGCGATCAGTTCGGTGGCCAGCAACCTGCATTCGGCCACAATCACCCATGCAGCATTGCGCACCCGGCACTCACCAAGATGCTTGGTCCTCGGCGCTCAGCAATTGCCATTAGAAAGGCACACTCGACAACCACCCAACCGTTCGGCTCTCTCGCAATCGCAAGATGCTCCTGATGTGGCTGAACCACTCTGCTTCGCTCTCTCGCAATCGCAAGATGCTCTTGCTTTGGCTGAACGACCCTGCTTCGCTCTCTCGCGATCGCAAGATGACTCTTGGTGTGGCTGAACCACCCTGCTTCGCTCTCTCGCAATCGCAAGATGCTCCTGGTGTGGCTGAACGACCCTGCTTCGCAGCGCAGCACGCTCTTCCTCCATGACCTTGAGGGCTGCCAACATTGCATGAACCACCCGAGAGAAGCGCCGTCAGGCGCGAAGAGAGGTTAGCCCACCCTGAGGCGAGCGCACGCGAAGCCGGAAGGGTGGGTCAGCGTTTAAAGGAAGACGAGCCCCGTAGGGGCGGCACACCCCGGGTTATCCATCAACATCCCCGGCGCGAACGGTCGTGCGCCAGCATTCGCCACTCATCCCACACGGCTACTCAGCAAAGTTTCGTTTGGGCGACTTTTTTACATCGAGCAGGTTGCTGCGGGGACGGCGCTCGGGGTGCCATTCTGCGAGTGCCCACTGACCGTCAATATTGAGGATGTCTGCCTGGTCCGCCTCGCGCTGGCGGAGGATGGAATAGACGTTGCGATACTTACTGGGCTTGAGTCCGCCGGCGCGCAGGCCCGCCATGATTTCCCGGACCAGCATTTTGCGCTGCATCATCTCCAGCAGCATGCGCGCGCCGGCCGAGATGCTGAGTCCGGCAAAGATGCAACTGACGAGAGCCACTAGCTACTAGCTGCTAGCGACTGGCTTTTGGCTCTTGGCTTTTGGCTCTTGGCTATTCGCTCTTGGCTCTTGGCCATCAGCCTGTTGAGGCTTTCTCGACTGATTGCTTTTCGCGCCGACAGATCCTTCAGCCGGCCGCTGCGGAGGCCTTCTCAACTGCTTGCTTGCGCGGAGCCAGCGCGATCAGCGCCACACCAATCACGACCAGCAGGGCCGACGCGATGAGGAAGCCGGTGCGGTTTTCGGGCATTTCAAATCCCAGGGTGGACATGACCGCGGCATGAGCGAAGCTGGACCAGCCGGCGAAGAGGATCAGGCTGCGGTGGGCTGCGGGATTTCGCACCGCCAGCAGAAGAAAGATTCCCAGCGCGCCATAGATGGCCATCTGCATGGTGTCACCGGTATCGGAATTGGCCGGGTCGCGCAGGCCGCCGATTGCAGGATAGGTGGCTGCGGTAAAGAACAATCCCACCAGCACCAGTACGATTTTCAGAGCGCGATCGCGAATCATGCTGCGCCTCCTGTTACCGCGGGTTCCCGCTGAGCGCTATTGGGGTTCCAGCGGCGTTACCCGCAGGATATCGTACTTCACTTCCACGTGGCGGCCGGGATATTTGGCGGCAATGCGCTGCTTGAGCTGCTCGACGGTGGGCGAGCCGTTCTGGCCGTTGAGGCCGCGAGCGTCGTCCATGAGGATGACGTGCTTCTGGCCGGGATGGCCAGGGATGGAATGGCCAAGAATGGCTTCGAACTCGTCGGTAAGGCGCTGCCTGTCGCCGTGGAGGCCGGCCCAGCCGTAATAGCCGGCGTCGAGCCAGAAGAGCGCAGGTTGGCGGAGCGAACGAAGCAGTTGGGGGACAACTTTCTGGCTGTCGCCCTCAAGAATGTGGATGTGTTTTGCCGGCGCGAATTTTTTTGCGGCGCGCTGGGCCAGCTGCGAATCGAATTCCACGGAATAGATTTCCGCGAAACGGTTTTTCATGGCCGCCACCATTTCGCCATAGTAAGTGCCGGTTTCCACCAGCACGCTCAGGGCGTACCGGCGGGCGTAGTCGAGGACGGTGCGCTGCTTGAGCAGATGCGGAGACCGGATGGGCCGGCCGCGCAGCCTCCAGTACCAGTAATCCGGGTAATGGCCCAGCGCCTTGTAAGCGCCGTAAAAAGGAGTGCGCTGGAGAAGTTTGCGGAGACTCTTCATGGCTTGAGCAGCGGAAGCATGCGAATGGTTCGATTCAGAAAAGCAATTTGGTTGTGACGCAACGCGTTTATAAAATGCCATCTCAGAGTAGGGGTCAAATGAATTCCATGTCAAATGCGAAACGCCGTTTGCAGTTCGTGCAGGTGGATGTGTTCACCTCAGTGCCGCTGGAAGGGAACCAGCTGGCCGTGTTTACTGACGGGCGCGGCCTGAGCGACGACGAGATGCAGGCCCTGGCCAAAGAGATGAACCTCTCTGAAACCACGTTTATCCTGCCGCGCGACGCGGCCACGGAAAAAGAACGCGGCGTGCATGTGCGCATTTTTACCGTGAATGAAGAGCTGCCGTTCGCGGGACATCCTACGCTGGGCACGGCGATGGTGTTGTGGGGCGAGAGCGGCGCGGACGAGGTGGCGCTGGACCTGAAGGTGGGGCGCATCCCGGTGCGCTTTTCCACGCGCGACGGCCTGCCCTTTGGCATGATGACGCAGCGCGATCCGCAGTTCGGCGAGAAGCACGCGCGCGAGGACGTGGCGCGGGCCGCGGGACTGGCAGTGAACGATCTGGCCGAGGATGTTCCCATCCAGACGGTGAGCACGGGCAACGCTTTTATCATGGTCCCGGTGCGATCACTGGCGGTGCTGCAAAAGCTGGCGCCCACGTGGGCGACGATGCAGAGCTACCTGGAGAAGACGACAGGGAAATTTTTCTACTTCATCTCACGTGAAGCTTTGAATCCAGAGGCCAGGCTGCAGACGCGGATGATCTTCTATGGCGGCGAGGACCCGGCCACGGGATCGGCAGCGGGGCCGTGCGCAGCGTGGGCGGTGCAATACGGCGTTGTTCCCCCGGACCAGCAGACGCTGATGGAGCAGGGAGTGGAGATGAAGCGGCGCAGCCGGATCTACTTCAGCGCGTCGCGCCATGGTGACAAGATCGTAAACGTGCGCGTGGGCGGGCACGCGGTTGAAGTGATTCATGGAGATTTTTTTCTGTGATCGCGAGAGCGGCGAAACATTTGATTTAACGCGCTTTTTCTGCTGCCTGAAGAAGCCGCGCTGAAGTCTTCCACAGAGTTTTCCACCTATTGGCGTTCAGGGTACTTTACATGGTTGCGTTCATGCGCCTAAGATGCCTGAACGTTTCGAAACCAAGTTCCGCCAGCACACAAAAAAACCTTTCGCACGACTGCCTTGCGCCGGGCTTGTCACGCGAGAAAAAGATTCCCGGGGGCAAGATGAGACCAAAGAGAACCATTCTGTGCGTCGATGACAATGAACAGGCACTTTCCATCCGCAAGGTAATGCTGGAGACACGCGGCTATCGCGTGCTGGCCTGCAGCAATGGATTTCAGGCGCTGGAAACCTTCAAACAGGGCGGTGTTGACCTGGTGCTGACTGACCTGCAGATGCCCGGGATTGACGGTGCAGTGCTGGTGAGGAGGATCAAAGAGATTTCGTCGAGCACGCCGGCGATTCTGTTTTCCGGCAAGACGCGCTTTTATGAGAATGAGCAGCCCGCCGATGTATTCCTGCCCAAAGGAATGTACGCGCCGATAGAGTTGCTGGAGCGGATCCGCATCATGCTGGTGAAGAAACGTGGTCCGAAACGCGTAACCCAGCCGGAGCCGGTGAGATTGCAGGCAGCAAGCTAGAAGGCTTGTATGCCGCGCTTTGCCGCTGTTTGCCTGTCATCCGGCGGCTGGCGGCTCTGGTAATATCTAATCTACTCGTGGCCCCGATCATCCAAGCAGAAAACGTGACCAAGGTCTACCGCATCGGCAAAGTCGATGTGCCGGCGCTTGGCGGCGTGAGCTTTCAGGTGGAAAAAGGCGAGTTTGTGAGCATTGTGGGGCCCTCGGGGAGCGGGAAGTCAACGCTGTTTTATGTGCTGGGCGGGCTGACCAGGGCGACGTCAGGCAAGGTGACGATTGACGGCGCGGACTTTGCGCAGCTCTCTGACGCGCAGCGGACGGCGATGCGTAAAGAGAAGATTGGTTTTGTCTTCCAGAAATTTAATCTCCTGCCGACGCTCAGCGCTAAAGGGAATATTGAAATCGCGCGGGAGATTGCCGGGAAAGATGGCTGGGATGAGGCCCTGTTTCAGCGCGTCACGGGCATGCTGGGCATTGCAGGGCGGCTGGAGCATAGGCCGTCAGAACTGTCGGGCGGGGAGCAGCAGCGGGTGGCGCTGGCGCGAGCGTTGGTGAATGGGCCGGCGATTATCCTGGCAGACGAGCCGACAGGGAATTTGGATTCGAAGAATTCAGATGTCGTGCTGAAGATGCTGCGGGAGGCGAATCGGGAATTTGGCCAGACCGTGCTCATGATTACACATAATCCGGAGGCCGCCCAGATTGGCGATCGCATCATTCATATGCGCGATGGAGCCATCGTGGGGCCGGAGGAGGATCCGCAGTGGGCCAGCAGGCATTGATTGTAACGGCGTTGCGGCTGGCTGCTGGATCTCACAATTGACCGTGCATTTTCAGCACGATATAATGGGAGCCAGCTTCCCAAAGCGGGAGTAACTCAGTGGTAGAGTGCGACCTTGCCAAGGTCGAAGTCGCGGGTTCAACTCCCGTCTCCCGCTCCATAATTTTGCCTGCTGTTGCCCCTCGCTCCGGCGAGGGTTTATGCTCTCAGACGACAGCTGTAAGGGATTCTTTTCAGGGCGCGGTACCCAAGTGGTAAGGGAGAGGTCTGCAAAACCTTTATGCGTCGGTTCGATTCCGACCCGCGCCTCCAAGCCTCCAATCCCCGGCTGACCGTCCCCCAGCCTCCTGCCATTTGCGCCTCTGACAACCCTGATCCCATTCAACCCGTGCTCGACCTCCACCCACCAGTCTCGCTGACCACCTCTGCTCTCCATTGCTTATCCCAAAACGAACCATGCCTCGCCGATTGATCGCCTCACCACCAAATCCTCCCGGCCGCCTCCCTAGCCCTCGATTCAGAGCCCAACTCCACCCGCTGATTCACGGATTTAGATGGGTTTGCTTATCGGATGGAGTTACCATTTGAAGAAGGTGAAACCCGCCATCTCAGTTCGCCGCAGGAAAAAAGTCTTTCGACCAGCCGCCTTCCTCGCAACCACCGGTCTTGGACGCACCATCCTCGAGCTCAAAAAGGGACAGGCCATCTTTACTCAGGGCGATGACGCCAACGCCGTCTTTTATATCCAGAAAGGCAGGATCAGGCTTACCGTAATCTCCAAGCGAGGCAAGGAAGCAACCATCTCCTTGCTCGGATCAGGTAACTTCCTCGGTGAAGAATGTATTGCCACTGTTCAACCGTTACGCCTGGCTACGGCCACAGCTCTTACGCCCGCCACCGTGCTCAGGATTGAGCGATCTGAAATGGTGCGCGTCCTGCGCGAAGAAAAGTTATTCTCTGAGGTTTTCGTCGCCTATCTCCTCGCCCGCAACGCTCGCATTCAGGAAGATCTGGTTGACCAGCTGTTTA
>DASTPO010000125.1:0-2460 GCA_035762225.1 Candidatus Angelobacter sp. | reverse complement strand
ACCTGCGCCTGCTTCTTCACCATCACCACGTAGTCAGACATGCCCGGCAGATACGCCCCGCCGGCTGTGGAGCTGCCAAACACAACAGAGATGGTGGGAATGCGCTCCTTGGAACGCCGGGTAATCTCGCGGAAGCCGCGCCCGCCGGCCACAAAGATCTTGCTCTGCTGCGGCAGATCGGCCCCGGCCGATTCCACCAGCAGAATGCTGGGGAGATGGTTCTCGCGCGCGATATCCGCCAGCCGGCCATTCGTCCATAAGCCTGCCTCTCCCGTAGCGCCGCCCTTCACCGTGGCCTCGTTCGCGGTGATCAGGCATTCGCGGCCGCATACCAGGCCCACGCCGCCAACCACGCCGGCGCCGGGCAACTCGCTCTCCATTCCATGTCCGGCCAGCGCCGCAATCTCCAGAAAAAAAGACCCCTCATCCAGCAGGAGTTCTACCCGGTCTCGGGGCAGCAGCTTGCCTCGCTCCACATGGCGTCTTACGTATTTCTCTCCGCCACCTTCGGTGGTGCGTTTCAGTTCCGAGTGCAGCCGCTCCACCGCTGCCTGCATGGCGGCATAGTTGGACTGGTAAAGGCTGGCATTGCGGTCGACCGTTGAGGCCAGGGGTTCCACGGGCGATAACTATAACAGGCAAACCCCATCTACTGAACAGCCATTCAGCGGCAAAAAGCGAAGAAAATTCGGCCATTTTAGAGGGTATCCAGCAGCTCTCGATTCCAGCCCTCATGGGCCAACTCGAGCTACAGAGGGGCATCTAATCCTCATGTAACGACCAATAGTGGCCCC
Source organism: Candidatus Angelobacter sp. (assembly GCA_035762225.1). Lineage (GTDB taxonomy): Bacteria > Acidobacteriota > Terriglobia > Terriglobales > Acidobacteriaceae > Angelobacter. The sequence goes on along the minus strand of DASTPO010000125.1, from coordinate 1,666 downwards.
GATTACGCGAGCTTCGTCGCTCAACCTTGGTTTTACGCGTATCTGTTTTGCCGAGGGGCCGTTCAGTAACACAACCGATATGGAGGATACTAGTGAGACATTTGAACAAGCTTGCATTGATCGTGGTTTTAGGCAGCGGCTTCGCAATTGCGCAGAGCACTCCGGCAACGTCGCCGAGCAGCTCTTCACCAACCATGCCGCAATCGACACAGCCCAGCAGCACTGACCAGCAGCCGTCAACCGCACCTTCAACGGCTCCTGACCAGAGTAAGAATCCTGCTAATGCGCCGGAAACCCTTCCCAACACCGACCAGAAGAAGGATGATTCCAGCGCGCAGAAAATGCCGCAGAGCGATGCCGCTCCCGCCGCCGCTGCAACTGGCGACGTACAGGGCACCATCCAGTCCGCGATCCAGAAGGATCCGAGCCTGGCGAACGCCAACGTTAGCGTTAACGTCAACGGCAAGAACGTGGAATTGACCGGAACGGTTCCGAGCAAGGATGCGAAAGCGACTGCCGAGCGCATTGCCAAAGAGAACTCGGGTGGCCTGAAAGTTAAGGACAAGCTGAAAGTAGCATCCGCCTCTGACACCACCGACAAACCGAAGAGCGATATGAGCAACCCGAAATAACCCGTACCACCTACTTACTCCAAAGGCGGCCCATGAGGGCCGCCATTTTTTTGCGCGTCAAGCCGTCTCGTCGCGATGCACTGTTTCCATCGAAAACGCCGGCAGGCAGATGGCGATATATTCGGTTGCCTCGTCGGGCGTTGAATACTGGACCCACTCTCCCGGATGCGCAATCACGGCCTGGCCCGCCGCCACCTCCAGCACGCCGCCCTGGTGCTGGACGCGGAGCCGCCCGCGCAGCACGATCGTGTATTCCTCGAACTCCGGCTTTTGTCCCGGCTCGGTCCATCCCGCGGGGCTGCGCATGTGCGCCACGCTGATCGCCGGCTCTTTGTTTCCGTTAACACGCTTCTCTGCTGACACCGGCGTGTTCACGCGCCCGATGTATTCATCGATGAGCTTCGGCATGTTGCCGGCTGCGGTAATCCGCGTCGGACGGGCTATGAGAGTAGGCAAGCTGACCTCCGGGTTCGTTGGTAAAGGTTAATTCGCGTGCGTTGCCGGCTTCAGGCGAAAGTATGCAATCGTGAATAGCGTTCCCAGAATGAAGTCCATTGCGCCGCCAAGCGCAACCACTCCCTGAATGCGTCCCAGCAATAAAAGTACTGCGCAGGCCACCACATAGGTGAGTTTCTCCACGATCGCCGCGGGAATGATCGGCCGGAAGCGCACCGGGTCTCGGGCTATGACCAGAAAAGCCAGCTGCCATGCCAGCGCCACGCCGAAGAACCCGTAGAAAAATTCGGGATGCGTCACCGCCGGCGGCATTTTTTCCGCAATCATCTTTTCTCCAAAATAGCCCGGCAACAGTACAACGATGCCGTAAATGCCCGCCACCAGGAATACGATTCGGGAAAATCTGTCTTTCGCCATCATCACCTCGCCAGGTTGTTGTCTTTGGCCCTCGCCAAGCGCGCGATCAAAAGGTACCATAGCAGGTTTTCGGTTTCGCAATCGTAATGCGTCGATCACAGGAGCATTCTTCCATGAAGAGAATTTGCGCGGTGGTGGTGGCTTTCCTTTGTTGTTTCGCG
>DASTPO010000124.1:0-4974 GCA_035762225.1 Candidatus Angelobacter sp. | reverse complement strand
TGCAGGCAGTCGGCATGGTGAATGACCACCTGACCACCTGCTTCAGATACAACAAGGTGTCTGGCAAATAGCAAGAGTGCCAACAGATCAAAGCAGACCTCCCGCGCTTCAATTGTAGAATCTACGATTGGGCAGCCGGTGAGAAAATGCCATGGAGCAAATCGGAAGCATAAGGGTTCTGTTCATCGCGGGCTTTGGTCCCATCGTCGCAGACGCGGCCGCAAGTCGTAATCTCTACAGCCGGACTCTCGGCATCACCTTCAAAGAGGAGCAAGGCGGGTATCTGCATACCGAGGCCATGAAAGGGGCAAAGACTTTTGCCTTGTGGCCGCTCTCGCAGGCCGCGCAATCCTGTTTTGGCAAGGATTCCTGGCCTGGCAACATCCCTGTTCCCCAGGCCTGGCTCGAGTTCGATGTGGAAAACCTGGAACAGGCCACAGCACAGCTTGAATCACGAGGATATCGAATGCTGGTGAAGGGCAGGAAAGAGTCCTGGGGGCAGACCGCGAGCCGCTTCCTTGGACCCGAAGGATTGTTGCTTGGGCTCACATTTACTCCAGCGATGCGGGAAGAAAAATAGCGTCATGCCCGGGTGCGCATCCTGGCCACGCTTAGACGAGCGGAGCCAGAAAAACCACCATGCGCGCCTTCAACTCGGCAACCTCTTCCTTGATGGCGTCGAATTGCTTGCCGTTTTGTTTTTTGGAGGTCTCGGTTTCCACCAGCTGGAGCCACTCCTCTTTGAATTTGCGGGCGGTTTCGCGGATATCTTTGGGCTGGCTCTCGTCCTGCGAAAGCTTCTTGCACATGATCGCCAGGATGATCGCGTCTACGCGGTTTAATTCGTTTGGGCTAACCATGCAAAGGATTCTACCAGCGCGGCTCAGGGGGCGGCCCAGGGGTCGCTGAAACGCTCCGGGGAAAGTCATCGCGCGCTGATTTCTTACGCGTCAAACTCTACCGTCAGCCTTGACGGAAATGGTCCCGTTCTCTGCAACTGGCCGGAATTTCCCGCAGCGCGGCGCAGCTGCCTGCGCTGAAGCAGCGGCTTGAGGATCCCGGGAATCTGGACGCGGTTCACGTACTGTCCGAAACAACGGTGCAGGCCATAGCCAAAATGCATGTAGCCATAGTCTGGCCGGCCGGTCAGAAAATCGCCTGGCGAATCGATCACCCGGCCGTCAAACATCGCGGATTGCGTAGCTGCCAGCACGGTTGTTCCTTTTGGGACTAACGTCGCATGGCTCTCCGCGCGCGCCACCGTGTAATCTTCCGCAGCCGTGCGGAACAGCCCCGGGTTGTTGGGATTGAATCGCAGGGCTTCAAACACATATTGCGCCAGCAGCGGATCGTTGCCGGCTCGCGCTGCTTCCTGCGCCGCGGCCAGAGCTGCCGGACGTTTCAACAATTCATCCATCGCCTGGGCGCAGCATTTTGAAGTGGTGGGAATTGCCCCGGCAATCAGCCCGGTGAAATTGTTGCGGATAGAAATGTCGTCCATGCCAGGAAGCCCCAGGCCCTGGAGCGCCAGGCAGCGGTTGAGCAAATCATCAGCCTGTGATGGCTGCGCCTTGCGCTGGGCAATGATGTCGTCCAGCCACGGCCGCAACTTCGCCGCCGCTGCAAGCGCTGCTGCTTGTACTGCGGGATCATGGTTGAGATCGGCAAAAAGAAACTGAAAAATGATGCTTGCCCAGTCCGCCAGATCCTGTTCTGACTTTGCGGGCGTCCCAAAATATGACCCAATCCAGCGGACAGGGACGGTACGGCTCAACGCCACGACATCAATTGTGCCGCCTGAGGCCGCCACCAGGCCTTCAGCGGTCTGGGCCACAAACGCGGCGATCCTTCCTATGTCTTCCCGGCGCATTGCCATCCGCATGTTGGTGACATCGCGCTCATACGCGGGGGAATTCTGCATCCCGAGGAAAAAATTTTGCCCACCCGTGACTGCTTCCATGGCCGGGCCGTACGGTACCTGGAAGACGTCATCCCGCGCGAGAACCTCCTGCACGTCGGCAAAGCGCGTGACCAGGGCAAAGTTTTTCACCACCAGAACCGGCTTGATCTCCCGCAGGATGGCGAAGATCGGCTCCGGATGATCGACGGCATGCTGCTTCAATTCTTCAATGAAGCGCATCAGATCGGCTTGAGCGCCCTCCAGCAAATGCGCCCCTTCAACCTCCGCGCGCGCCAATGTGCTCTTGAACCGGTCAATCCATCCGATTTGTGCTGAGGCGCTCATCGCGGGTCCACAGTTCCGGCCGCGATCATGCGCAGCGCTGTCATGCTGGGCAGGAAGAAATAATCGCCGCCTCGCAGCTCCACGAAATTCGGCAACCCTCCGCAAATGAACGGCGGATTCTCTTCTTCCATCGATCCCTGGATGGTGAAACGCCCGCTGCCTCCGTGATTGCCAATCACCATGTCCTTGTCGTTACCAAGCTTGGCGTCGTTGCCATACTCCACCCACTGCTGCTGCACGAACTCAAACTGCCGGAAAAGGCTGGCATTGAGCGCCATGAAGATGATGCCGTGTTCGTCGCTGTCACTGGCCGGCTGGTCCTCCGGGACATAGGGACCGTAAGGCAGCCCTCGGCGGGTAATGCGGCGGCGGTTGATGAGCTGCCCGTTGAACCCAAAAGCATCGCGCGGATTGGTGCGCCGTATATGCGCCCCAATCGGACAGCGAGCGCCATCCGCATCGTCGCCGAAAGTGAAGTTCACGTTGTGCTCTTTGTCTTTCACCAGTGAAGGGCTTGGTTTGTCCGGCGAAAGCTCCACCGGCGTGCCGTCGCGCCAGCGGCCAATGAACTTTGCCGCCAGCTTCTCCTTGCCGCCCGCATACTCGCGACCTTTTGCCTCCAGGTACTCGCGAAAGGTCTTCACGTTCTGGTGCATCTTGCGGTACACCATGAAGGTGCCATTGCTTGCGAGCAGATGCGGGATCGGCGCCACCGGCAGTTCGCCCGCTTCGTCGGCGTAGCCCAGCAGAAGTTCGCCGGTAGCCAGCGGCGTCCACTGGCCGTTAGCGGCCAGCTTCCCCTGTCCGGGCTGCCTGTCGCGCTCCACTCCCTGGTAGTCAGGATTGCCAAAGCCGTCGCGATAGCCAAAGTGCTCGTTCGGCGTGTACTCGCCGTTGATCTTTAGAGCGCCGGCATCCTGCGCGTCCAGCAGGCGGGCCCCGCGTGTTTGCGCCATCACCGATTGCAATGCGGCGCAGCGCGCCTCCAGGGCGTCGCTGGATTGTGCGTTCACCGCCAGCCAGATATCTACTTTGCCTTCGCGCCATACCGCGTCCCAATTTGCCGGATCGTTCTTGCCTGTGTCGCCCAGGATCTCCCGGCGCGCCTTCATCCCCTGGATGAATTCAACGGGAAAGCTGAGCAGGGAAGGGTCGGGCAATTCCAACCGCACCAGTCCGCGATGCGTGAACGCAATATTCACCGTCGACTGCGGCATGATTTTTTTGTTGTTGCTGTCCCGGTCCCAGCTTTCACCGGTGGTAATCTGACCCAACAGCGCTTTGACAAAAGCTCTGGCGTTGCCCGGATCAAGCACTTCCAGAAACATATAACGGGCAAAAGGCAGGGCATAGCCGCGGAGCACAAATCCCTGAATATCGGTTGCGTCCAGTTTGCTCATTTGGCGGCTGTCCCCTTTCCGATCTTGTGTGTGTCGCCGCGTGCGGCCCAATGCATTTCCGTGTGTATCAGCGGTGGCCCTCCGGGATCGTCATGCCCGGGCATGGGAGCCGGCGCCGACCTGAGCCGGTGCATGAATTCCAGAAAACGCTGCTGCAGTGCAGCTGCCGGCAGTCCCTGATGCTTTTCGATAAACCGCGCGACCGCCGCCTGCGTCTGCAATGCACGCAGCGTCTGTTGCACCGTTTTGTCGTTCACGTCAGCAAAATAGAATGTGGTGGTGACCTGGCACTTCTTCATATACGTGATAAACGCTCCCACATCCTTTACCCCGGGAAATCCCCAGCAATGCCGCCACACCGAATCCACCTCACTAGGAATCTCCGTTGCCATGCGGCGAAGGTAGGTGTCCAGGTCGCCATCAAAGTTGGTTTCAAAAATCAGATATTGCGATCTCAGGTGCTCTTCGTGCGACGGCCGCCCGACAAACACCACGTCATCCATCACCACCAGGCGTGCCATATGCGTGCTGTCAACGCGGGCAAACGGGCTGGCTTCGCCGTTCGGCAGGCCTGCCAGGTACTCGCGGATGGCGCAGTTGTGCGACGTGGCCTGCGTTTCATCCTGCAGGATCGGCGATAGCACCGTGAGTCCGTAAACATTGCCGCTGATGTCGCTCACTGCCTGCTCCTTACGTCCCCACCGGCGCCTTGCCGGCTTCTCCAAGGTCGCGCTGTACCGTGACGAAAAACTTGCGATAAGCCTGGGCAAACTGTTCCGGCGTCATGGAATCCGCATTCTTCGCAAGTCCACTCAATGCCGCGGTTACCCGATGCGCCGCCTTTACGTCATTTGTCGTCGCATGCGGATAAGCCGTGTAGTAGTAGTCGGTATCGAACTGGCAGCGCGCGATGTGCTGTTTGAACGGCGTCACGGGCACTGATCCGGGGAATTTTTCACTCCAGCGCCAGATCGAATTCAGCCCCACGCTCAGCACCGCGGAAAACGCGTCAATATACTGGTTCCAGGTGCCGTTGAAGTTGCTGAAGAAGAGCATGTAGTCATAACGCAGGTGTTCCGCAGGCTGCTCAGGCTGTACTTGCGGAAACTTCCGCCGCTTGACGATCACCCAGCGCGCAAAGTGGATAAACGAAAGCTGCACCAGCGACTTCTGCGCCGGCTTGATCAATCCCAAAAGCAGAAAGAAAAGCCGGACGATCCATGTCTTCCACCACTTCATCGGAGTGATGGCGTTCATGGCGTATGTCTTGTGGTTGATGTTCGAGGGCATGGCACACTCGCTGACATTCCAATGCCAAGGGGAGGCCAT
>DASTPO010000123.1:0-4837 GCA_035762225.1 Candidatus Angelobacter sp. | reverse complement strand
GGCTTGTCATTCTTTACCGCTACTTCCACCATGGCGCGGAAGTTATCGTCATTCTTGCGCCCCACGCTAACGTTGCCGGGATTGATGCGGTACTTGGCCAGCGCCTGCGCGCATTCAGGATACTTGGTTAACAGCAGGTGGCCGTTGTAATGGAAGTCGCCGATGATAGGCACTCGGATGTTCTGCTTCTCCAGGCCTTCGACAATGGCCGGAAGCGCTTTGGCCGCCGCGTCATTGTTCACGGTCACGCGCACCAGCTCCGAGCCTGCCCGGGCCAGCTGTGCTACCTGCTGGACGGTGGAAGCCACATCCGCCGTGTCAGTGTTGGTCATGGACTGGACCACGACCGGGACGCCTCCGCCCACGCGAACATTGCCTATCTTTGTGGTGACACTCTTCCTGCGCTGTATCTGAGCCATTTCCTCTATTTTACCTGACTTTTTCTGCGCTTCTCTTCCAAAGTGGTTACCAGAGGGCAACCTACTCAGGGCTCCACATCCGGCGGGGAAGAAGGCGCTGCTAAAGAGCCGTTCAAGCTCGCCTGCGGCCTTCGCCATACCTGTGCAGCCTTGATCAGAATCAAAAACGCGAGGGTCGGAAACCATACCCATACAAGCTCATTCGCGATGATGCGAATCCCGCGCTCGCCAAGAAAAGCCCCTGGCCGGATAGGCGAGACCCGAATCGGACGCCAGGGAAAGAAATACCGATGCTGATCGAAGGGCGAGAAGAACGCGATCCCCAGGCCGCCGGTGGTCATGGCGTCCAGCGCCCCGTGCGATGCGGTCGCCGCGAATAGCAGCAATGCCAGTTTCCAGCGCGGACGGAAAACTTTGCCGAACGCCAGAGAGAGGCCTCCTGCCAGGATCGCGGCAAAGAGAAGAGAGTGCGTCATGCCGCGGTGCCCCCACAACGCGCCGTAGGGGATTCCCACGCGAAGGCCCAGCGCATCAATATCCGGAAGTACGGAGCTGCCCACCAAGAGGCTCCAGAAACGCCAATCATGGCGCCATTCACCGGTTACTGTCTGGCCCAGGGCGGTTCCTACAAACGCGTGAGTGAAAACGCTCGCCATTTCTCTCGTATTGTTTCAGATCATGCGCCGCGAGCGTTTAGAATCTCAATGAGGCCTTTTGGTGTCTAAATCAGAGTGATGATTTGTGCCCGTTTTAACTCGATAAAGGTATGGGCCGTCCTGGTGCTGTTTGCCGTCCCTGCGGCTGGGCTGGGCCAGGGCCGGGTAAAGGAGCCTGCGGGCTTTCTGCCCAGGGTTTTCAGTGGATGGCAAATCGACGGCAAGACCGTCAAGTCCAGTTCCGATCCGGCGGCCAGCGATCCAGCAGACTTTGCCGTGCTTAAGGAATACGGCTTCGGCCAGGCGGAAGCCGCAACCTACCGCCGGAGCGGCAGGGAAATGCAGATCAAAGCAGCGCGGTTCAATGACGCTACCGGAGCGTACGGCGCGTTTACGTACTACGTCCAGCCGCAAATGCGGTCGGAAACCATCGGCGACAAAGCAGTCTCCAACAACACCCGCATCCTGTTTTACAAAGGCAATATTCTGGTGGATGTTTCACTGGAGCACATGAGCGCCATGTCGGCGGCTGATTTGCGCGCGCTGGCTGACGCTTTGCCGCATCCCCAGGGAAATCTGGCTGCTCTGCCGACTTTGCCGGGAAACGTGCCCGCGCAATCCCTGCTGCCCAATACCAGCCGCTACATCGTTGGCCCGGAGGCGATGGCGAGACTGGGTGTTCCCATCCCCGCGCAACTGGTGGATTTCAGCAAATCAGCGGAAGTGGAATACGCACGATATCGGACATCACAGGGCGAGGCGGCGCTTACCCTGATCGGCTATCCTACGCCGCAACTGGCGCGCGAGAAGATGACGGCCATGCAGGCCGCGTCTCTTCCCGGCGGCCCTTTCTATTTCCGACGCAGCGGGCCGTTTGTGGTTGCGGTGAACGGAAGCATTCCACCGGATGAAGCGCAATCCCTGCTCGCTTCAGTGAACTATGACGCAGATGTCACCTGGAACCAGGCGACCAAGAACAAGCCACCGGAGAACCGCGCTGGCTTCATCGTCGCCCTGATATTGCTTTGCATCCTGGTAATCCTGGCCGCGCTGATCTTCGGGTTCGCCTTCGGAGGGCTTAGAATTCTCCTCAGCCGGCTCTTCCCCAACACCATTTTCACCCGCGCCAAGATGGCGGAGATTATCCGTCTGGACCTGAAAGAAAGGTCTTAACTTCCTGAAAAGGAAAGGGTTTGCATACAGCGATGGGCGCAGAATGACATTTTTTGTCACTCGCAAGGCCATGTTGATAAACTAATTAAGTTGTTGAAAACACAGGCATTTATTCTTGAAAAATTCCTTGACACTGCCTTTCGCTGCCCAATAAGATTTCGCCAGAAAGTTCTGATGGCTTTTTCGAACTCCGTTGGAACTATTCTCCCTTGAAAGAGAAGGCCGTCCTGTTGCCGGACGGCCTTTTCGTTTCCTCATGTCGCTACGCTGCGCTGCGCTCCACACCGCTTTGCAGCTTTTCTGTGAGGAGGCATCTTTTGGCTCCTGATGCGAGCCGCTCGGCGCGCAAGTCGGCCTCGCGGCAAGAGTATCGTGGACAAAATATGTCGCTGCGCTCCACACCGCTTTGATGTTTTTCTGACTAGAGAATTCTTCGGCTCCTGAGGTATGTCACTCGGCCCCTACAGTGTGGTTTGACTTGCACTGAACGGCGCTGAAAAAATGCAATGGCTATGGGGAAGAGACCTGCCGCGCCCAGATCAATTGATCCCATCTTCGAGGATGTTTTCCAGAAAGTTTATGGATTGCCGGGTTGGCGCGTTTCCCCGGGTTGGGGATCATTTCTTACTTTTGAATTTGGCACGCCGCATCTCGAGATCCGGGAGCCCATTACCCCCAAGGGAAACATTTCGGAAAAAGTTAGGCGAGACCTGGCCAGGCGCGCAGTGAGAATTAACGGCGAATGGCATCTCTGGATCAATTGCTGCAACTGGAAGGTCTTTGCCAAACGCAAGCTGATCGGCGAGAGCACGTCTCGTCGCAGTTATCAAACCGCAGCGGATTTCCTTGATGGGCAGAAATTGACTCGGGTGTCCATCCATCCGCAGGGTGTCCGCTCTGTTTTTGAGTTTGATCTGGGCGGCAGGCTGGAGACCCGTCCCTACGATGCGGGAAGCGAGCAGTGGATGTTTTTCGATCGTTCCCGGCGCAAGGTACTCACACTCAGAGCTGACGGCCGCTATTCCTACCACGATTCCGATCGCCCAAGAGGAGAGGAAACCTGGAAGCCGGTTCAAGTGCCAGTCTCCTCGACCACGGAAAATGGCTATTTATCCATGTCGTAGGCCAGCTTCAGCCACTTTGTGACCTCGGCATCGATATCTTTGATGGATGCGATCTCAATCCGGTGCGTGATGCGGTCTTTCCTGGCCAGGCCTCCGGTGTCGATTAGCCGCCTGGGAACTTTGGTGTCCTTAAGCGCCAGGCCCAGGTCGATGCGGGTGCGTGTGGTGGGCTTGATCTGTGCGAACACATGGTTGCGGTACAGCGGCACCATAGTCTGGCAGGGACAGACGCGCACATCGTTGCCCAGGCTGCGGCCCAGGGCCAGGAGCGTGTGGTAGATCGGAAGTAGCGCTTCCTTGGCTCCGGAATACATGGCTTGCACGTATTCATTTGCGTTCTTCAGGTATGTCTCGGGAGTGCCGTCGTCTCCTTTGCCGACCGAGCGCTCGGCGATCCACCAGGCATAGTTCATGCCCAGGCCATGTTTGGCCTTGAGCCATGCGCGGCGCTCTTTCTCGGTGGCAGGTCCTTCCCTATCGACCAACTTGATCCAATCGTCGAGTGTGCGGCCGGTCTTTTGCTTAAGCCCGGCCAGTGAGCTTTGCAACATGGCCAGGCTGGGATGAACGTCATAAGAGGGCGCGGTTTGCCGTTTGGTTGAGGGCATGCTGAGGCTCCGTTCGGTGGAAGTGTACTACCAGCTCGCGTGTCCGTGAAGACGTGCAAGTCGCGCGGCTCTTAGATCGCATTGCGAACTATTTTGCATTTTTCCTGAAACCAAAGTGCGCTTCCGCACTCGATACCACAGAGAGCTTTCCGGGAGCACTCTGCAAATAACCCGCAACGGGCAGAGGTGTGACTACCGTGAAAAAACTTCGCTTCCCCCTGATGATTGCGTTGGCATTCATTGGCGTCCTTTCTCTCTACGCTGAGCAAAAACACAGACATTCGGCCTCCGCCGACGAACTTGCCGCCCAGGGCAAACACGTTTTCCGTAATGATACTTTTGGCGATCAGGATTTCTGGGGCGGCACGCTGCAATTGCATCGCGCCATTGAAGGCGCCGCCAATGGCGGCGTTGGACCGGGCGTATCGCCGGCCACCGCACTGGCGGTGGGACTCAAAGTGGATCAGGATGCATTGCCGCCGGCGCTGGTGGCGCAGATCGCCGCCGGCAAGGTCAACTTGAACGATCCTGCTGTTACCCTGGCGCTCCTGAAGTTGAATGCCGTGGTCGGCGTCACGGGATTTTTTAATCCTGATGGGACCCTCAAATCCATGGGAATCCAGTGCGCGCTCTGCCACTCCACGGTGGATAACGCGTTCGCTCCCGGAATTGGCCATCGCCTGGATGGCTGGGCCAACCGCGATCTGAACGTGGGCGCGATTGTGGGACTTGCCCCGAACCTGCAGCCCGTGGCCGATGTGCTGGGCGTGGATGTGCCCACCGTCCAGGCCGTGCTCAACAGCTGGGGACCGGGAAAATTCGACGCCGAGCTGTTCATGGTCGGCAAGGCCTTTCGT
>DASTPO010000122.1:0-3032 GCA_035762225.1 Candidatus Angelobacter sp. | reverse complement strand
CCTTGGCGCCATCCGGCTGCGAAAGCAGTTTCAGCGCGCTCTGCTGGATGAAGACCTGGTTTGGCGAACTGGTAGCTTTTACCGGCGCCGGCGTTTTTTGCGCATTCGCCTGTGCGCCCTTTTTTGTGGGAAAGAACTTGACCGTGGTGTCGGAAGCCACCAACTCCTTTTCCGCGGGCGTGGGAGCCGGGATGGCAATGGCGATAGGCTGCTGCTGCTCAGCCTTGAGCTGTGCCTCACGCGCTTTTGCCTGCTCGGCAAGCTGGCGCATCTTCACCTGCGTCCGGTGGTAAGCGTAGCCTCCCATGGCGCAGCCCAGCACCAGGATGGTGGCAATCACGGCAAACAGCACACTGCGTTTGCTGGAAATAATGGCTGTGGTGGGCCGCCGCAAAGGCACGGGGCCCTTGGCAGGCGCCACCGCCGCGGCTGCCCTGGCTGCGCCACCGGAAACAACTTTCAGCGGCAGCACAACTGTTTTTTCCGGCTGGGCCAGGACTGGCCCGATGGCGCTGGTTGACCCGCTGCGTACGGGACCTGCCAGTTTGTAATTTTCAAGATCGCGGACCAGGTCCGCGCCGGTCTGATAGCGATCATCAGGCGCTTTGGCCAGAGCCTTAGTGACAATCGCACTCAAACCGGGATGGACGGTTACATCCAGATCGCGTGGCGTGATCGGGGTTTCGTTGACAATCTTATAAATGATCGTGGTGACGTTCTGGCCGACGAAAGGCTTTTCGCCGGTCAGCATTTCATACAGGATTACGCCGAGGCTGAAGAGATCGGAACGCCCGTCTAAGGGACGTCCCTTCACCTGCTCCGGCGCCATGTAGTTGGGTGTTCCCAGAACCTGGCCGGTGTTGGTGACCTGCCCGCCAGACTTGGCAATACCGAAATCCATGATCTTCACCGTGCCGTTTGCGGTGATCATGATGTTGGCCGGCTTTACGTCACGATGAATGATTCCGTTGGAATGCGCGTAATCCAGCCCGCGGCAGATCTGCCGCGTAAGCTGCACAACTTCTTCAGTGGCCAGGACCCGTTTTTCCGCCAGCAGTTCATGCAGCGTGGTGCCCTCAATGAACTCCATGGCTATATAGAAGATGCCGTCGCGTTCACCGGCGTCATAAATGGTGACAATGTTGGGATGGTTGAGTACGCCCGCGGCCCGCGCTTCATTCTGAAAACGGCGCACCATCTCCTGCGCGTCCAGGCCGTGGACGTCGAGCCGCATCGTTTTGAGCGCTACCGTTCGGCCGATCGTGGGATCCAATGCCTTGTACACAACGCCCATGGCGCCGCGTCCAAGCTCACCGGTGATCTCGTATCTGCCAACCGTTTGAATAGACATCATGAGGGCTTAAATCTCTTTATTTTGACTCCGTGGCGCCCTTGCTGTGTCTTGGGGGAGAGACGTACAAACTGTATCGGCACTTCGTTTTTGGAAGTTGCACACTCCGAGTCAGCCGAAAATAACCCATTCTGTTACTCCGGGTCAATGCGCTCGATGACTGGGCATGTGACTTTAGTTTCCTCACCCCTTCACGGAGAAAAGCCTTAAGTACACCCGGGCGTCCGCCTTACAATGCCTTCATGCGCATATCCCTTTTTGCACTCTTGCTTGTTCCGTTTCTCAGGGCATCACAGCCTTCCGCTCTGATTTCGCCGGTGCAGAACCCGGCTCAAGCCTCGCATGGCGCCGCACCGGAGCAGGAAACCCCAGCGGACGTGAAGGCCGACCTGGAGGAAGGCATCAAACACCTTCTCCTGAACCAGGTTGAAGCCTGGAACCACGGGAACCTGGACGGCTTCATGCAAGGCTATTGGCAATCGCCTGATCTTACGTTCTTTTCCGGCGGCGCCGTCACCAGGGGCTGGGAGCCAACCTTGTTGCGCTATCGACAGCGCTACCAGGCAGATGGCAAGGAAATGGGAAAACTGGCATTTCAGGATTTGAATATTGACCTGCTCAGCCGGCGGTCGGCGGTGGTAACAGGCAAATGGCAGCTCACGATGTCTGACGGCAAGCAGCCGCATGGGTTGTTCACTCTCATCTTCAAGCGCATGCCGTCAGGCTGGAAGATTGTGCATGACCATACGTCAGCGGAGTAGATTTGCCGGCTAGGAATGCTTCCTGGCTTGTAAACGCTGCAGCTCACGGTAGGCCTCGCTCTTGGATACGCCTCGCTCCCTGGCGATGATCTTGAGCGCTGAATTTTCGTCCACCTGCTGCTCTTTCATGATTTCTTCCACGCGTTCCAGGATGTTTTGCCGGGGAGACGCAGCAACTTCCTTTTCATGCCTGCCGATCAGCAACGTGATTTCCCCCTTCAGCTCACGCTCGCGCGCATGGCGAAGCACCTCACCGGCCGTCCCACGCACAAATTCTTCATGCACCTTGGTGAGTTCGCGGGCCAATACAATGGGCCGTTCCGCTCCCAGGCTCTCCACCACGTCTTGCATGGTCTCCACAATCCGGTGCGGGGCTTCGTAAACCACGACCGTGCACTGGGCTTCCCGAAGCGATTCGAGCAGCGTGCGCCGCTGGCCGGACTTGGCCGGCAGAAAGCCAAGAAACTGGAAGCTGTCAGTCGGCAGGCCGCTGGCAGCAAGCGCTGCAACCAAAGCCGATGCGCCCGGAATAGGTATGACGGGAACACTGCGCTCAATCGCCAGCTTGATCACGCGGTATCCGGGATCGGAGATTCCCGGCATGCCGGCGTCAGAAACCTGGGCAATATTCTCTCCCCGCTCCAGCCTGGCCACCAGCTCTTCCGCGCGCGCGGCTTCGTTGTGCTCGTGATAGCTGATCGTCGGCTTATCGATGGCATAGTGCTGCAGCAGCTTCGCGGTGTGGCGCGTATCCTCGCAGGCAATCAGGTCGGCTTCCTTGAGGACGCGCACAGCGCGATAGGTAATGTCCTCGAGATTGCCGATAGGCGTGGCCACAACGAAGAGCGTGCCGGGTTTATTGCGTTCGGCCATTTTGCGTTCGATTCCGGCGGTAAGAATAGCACTGGCGCGGGCAGCGA
>DASTPO010000121.1:0-6518 GCA_035762225.1 Candidatus Angelobacter sp. | reverse complement strand
CGTAGAATTTTTCCGATCTACGTTATGGAGCCAGCCTGAAACGGCTGGCTTTTTTATGTGCACTTAAAGAGTCCGTGCCTTCGACGGGCTTTTGATCGAGAGGCGTCTCCGTTACGCTACAATTCTCCTCACGATGGATCGAGCAATCAATCAGGGGCAGGGATCTGTTTTTCGCCGCCTGCTGCTGCGCTGGTACGGTAAGAACCAGCGCAAACTTCCGTGGCGAGGGGAGAGTGATCCGTACCGCATCCTGGTTTCAGAGATCATGCTGCAGCAGACGCGGGTTGCGGTGGTTGAAGAACGCTACAGGATGTTTATCCGGCAATTCCCAACAGCCAAGGCGCTGGCACGATCAAGAGAACAAACGGTTCTGGCGGCATGGAGCGGGTTGGGGTATTACCGCCGCGCTCGCGCGCTACATCGCGCAGCCCGAGAGATTGTGCGGCAGGGCGCGTTTCCCCGCTCCGCGGACAGCCTGGCGGAGCTGCCGGGCGTGGGACGCTATACCGCGGCGGCAGTCGGCAGCATTGCGTTCGGAGAGCCGGTGGCGGTGGTGGATGGCAACGTCAAGCGGGTGCTGGACCGGGTCTTCCATGTGGAATCAATGCCCGAGGCCCGGTTTTCGCAAGAGCAGTATTGGGACCTGGCCGGGCAGCTGCTTGATAAGCGCCGCGCCGGCGACTTCAATCAGGCGATGATGGAGCTGGGTGCGCTGGTCTGCCTGCCGGACCAGCCGCTTTGCCGGAAATGTCCGGTTGCAAAAATGTGTTCAGCGCGCGGGCCAATCGCCGGGAAAGAACGCACAGCGCGCCGCAAGGCGGTGCTTCACTATGCGCTGGTTCGCAGAGACCCTGCAGTGCTGCTGCAAAAACGGCCTATGGAAGAATCTCTCATGCCGGGCATGTGGGAGCTGCCTTCGCTCAACGGTGAATTGAATGCAGGCAACGAGCCGTTGCTCAAGCTTCGACATTCCATCACCACCACTGACTACACGGTGATGGTGCATGCGGTCGCGCGCAAGAGCGTTGCTGGATGTCGGTGGGTCCGGCTGGATTCCGCAAAGCGCCTGCCGCTTACCGGGCTTACGCGCAAGATACTGGGGAGAATCAGTGATGTCTAGTTTGCGCAGGACTTTTGTTTTTGGGATAGCGGCGGCTGCGTTGTGGGCGAGCGGCTCAGTGGCCGATGCCGCGGACGCGCCAGCAAAGGTACAGACCAAGGAAGGCGCTCCGGCGACGCAATGCTCCGCTGCCGCCGCTGATTTGCCTCAGGGCGCCAGCAGGGTCTTTATTGGATTGCGCAATGGCCAGGATGGATCAGGCGCGTCATGGGCCGACGCGCGCGACGGAAGCACGGCGACATCGTTCGACAAGATTCTCCGCTGCTATTCGGAAGGCTGTGCGGGCGGCTCCGGCAAGCCGGTGGCAAAAACCGAGAACCTGATCGTGTGCCTGGGTCCCGGAACATTTTCAACGCTCGGGACCTACGATTACGTCATCGGTGTTCCCCATACCAATGCCGCTGGGTTCACGTTGGGAAAAGGCTGGAAGGTGCACGGTTCCGGCAGGGACAAGACCGTGGTGAAGCTGAGCGCATACCTGGCCAACACCGAAAGCAGCAAGCATCAGGACTACCCTGATGAAACCGGTGCGGGGCTGGTCTTTGGCACGAACGGAGACAATGCTTCAAACATAGAGATTTCTGATCTCACCATCGATGCGAACTATCCTGAGCTGAAATCGCGGGCGCGCGGGGATGGAATTCGCGCCCTGACGCTTGAGGCCATCCACTTGCGTTCCGACCATGGAGAGCACTGGATTCATGACGTCAACGTGATGAATGCCGCGGGCGAGATTGGAGGCATCAACATCCGCTGGGAGGCTTTTCCGGTGTGGATAGTTTCGGTGAATACCAGCGCGCCGTCCCAGAACAGCGGCAATGTGATTGAAAACGTAAACATGAGCCAGTCATTTGGCCCGACCGGCTGCGCCATTACCGTGGCCAACGCCATGGCGGAGGTGCGCAACAACCAGGTAACCGGATATCCGATTGGATATGGAGGCTGGGTGCTGGGAGCGGTGTATTTTCATGACAACGTCGCGACAGACACAGAATACGGATTCAACATCGATAGCCTGACCAACCGCGGGGTACGGATTGAGTCCAACCGGATTGTGCATCCGCGGAAATTCGGAATCGTGGTGGGCGGCGACGCGCCGTTTACTGGCTTCAGAATCCTGAACAATACGTTACAGATCAATAAATCAGGAGTGACCGCGCTGCTGCTGCGCGGTAGCGTCACGGATTCTACGATCGCCGGAAACACGATAGTGGCGGAAAATTCGTCGGCTGCAAAGTCCATCGCCATCAAGAACTATTCGGCGAGCCGGACGGTGGCTCCGAACCGCAACAATACATATCAGGGAAACCAGATTTCCAGCGGCATGAAAATAGTTTTCGACGGACCGTCACAGAAATCGCAGAACTGTTTTTTCAGCAATCACGATGAGCACGGACGCCCGCGGACCGACCTTGCTGACAACCACAACGGACCGTGCGCTCCGGATGCAATTCCCAAAAAGACGCCAGAGTAGCTGGTTTTCACGAAAACCCCGGATTTTATCTACAATAGATGTTTAGGTTGGAGGGGACCCATGCCCGCACTTGAAGCCGGCGTCCAGGCGCCGGAGATTGAACTGCAATTTCTTGACGGCGGGAAATTCTCGCTCAAAGAGGCGCGAAAAAACGGGCCCGTGGTGGCCGCGTTTTTCAAAGTAAGCTGCCCGGTTTGCCAGCTTGCATTTCCTTTTCTGGAGCGCATTTTCAGAGCGTACAGCAAGGCAGGCGCGGTCACCTTCGTGGGCGTCTCACAGGATAATGCGGCAGACACCAAGGCATTCAATCGCGAGTATGGCGTGACCTTTCCGGTGTTGCTCGATCCGGTCGGGAAATACCCGGTATCGAACGCTTACGGGTTGACCAATGTGCCAACAGTGTTCCTGATTTCCGCGGACGGCGGCATCGATTTTTCGACCGTCAGCTGGTCCAAGGCGGATGTGGACCAGTTGAACCGCCGGCTGGCCAGCGCGAGCGACGCGTCGCCGGCACAGATCTTTCTGCCGGGAGAAAAAGTGCCCGAGTTCAAGCCTGGTTGAGAAGCCAAAAATTAGTCCGCGGTCAGCGGACATAAGGCCAGCACGAAACAATCTGCCAAAGAGGAAACCATGAGAAAACTCAGCATAGCCATGCTTGTTACCTTTGCAGCAATGGCGGCGGCGCAAGCTCAATCGGGCCTGCCGCCTGCGGCTCAGAAAGCCATGAACGCGATTGATCCGGAGAAGATTCGCGCCACGGTGAAATATCTTTCCGATGACGCTTTGCAGGGCCGCGGCACCGGGCAGAAGGGTGGCGACATGGCCGCCGACTGGATTGCCGCGCAGTTCAAGAGCTATGGCCTTATTCCCGCTGGAGATGGCGGCACATACTTCCAGCAGATTCGTTTCTTTGGCGTCACCACGGACCCCAAGCAGACCCAGTTTGCCTTCGTGCCCAAATCAGGGGAACCGATGACGCTCAAGTTCGCGGACGACTATGTGGCTAACGATCAGACCCATGCGGAGAAATCTGAGATCGATGCGCCTCTGGTTTACGTTGGCTACGGCATTGATGCACCGGAGTATGACTGGAACGATTACAAAGGCCTGGACTTGAAGGGCAAGATGCTGCTCATGCTGGTGAATGAGCCGCCGTCGGACGATGTGAATTTCTTCAAGGGGCGCGCGCTCACGTATTACGGCCGCTGGACTTACAAATATGAAGAGGCCGCGCGGCGAGGGGCGGTGGGCGTAATCCTGATCCACAAAACCGAGATGGCCAGCTACGGATGGGAAGTGGTGCGCAACTCCTGGGGCGGCGAGATGTCTCTACTGCAGGACGATACGGACCCCAAGCTGAAATCTGCCGGGTGGATCCAGTTGGAGGTCGCACGCAAGCTGGCGCAGGCCGCCGGAATGGACCTGGACAAGATGATGCAAGACGCAAATTCGCGCAGCTTTGTGCCGGTGGAGCTGCCAGTCAGGGTAAAAGAAACAATCGTGAGCAAGGTGCGATCATTCTCATCAAGAAATGTAGTGGCGAAGGTGAAAGGGTCAGACCATAAGCTGGCGGAGCAGGCGATACTTTATACGGCGCATTATGACCATCTGGGCATTCACCCTGATGAACCGGGCGACAACATCTACAACGGCGCGGCGGACAATGCGACCGGTTGCGGCATCCTGCTGGAACTGGCCCGCGTGATCAATGCTGCCGCAATAAAGCCGAAGAGAACCGCCATCTTTGCCGCGGTCACGGCGGAGGAGCAAGGATTGCTGGGATCAAAGTATCTGGGACAGCATCCGCCGGTCCCGGCGAAAGACATCTCGCTCGATTTGAACTATGACGACATCCAGCCGCTGGGCGAACCGCAACAACTGGTAATGACCGGAGCGGAGAGGACAAGCATTTATCCGCTGGTGGAGAAGACAGCGAAAGACTTTGGCATGGCGATCCAGCCTGACGATCATCCGGAAGCGGGGCACTATTACCGCTCAGACCATTTCAGCCTGGCGCGGGTGGGCGTGCCGGCATTCAGCGTGAATGAAGGAGCACTGTTCAAAGGACATGATTTGGCCTGGGGCGAGGCGCAGGAGAAGGATTACGTGGAACACCGTTATCACCAGCCCTCTGACGAGTACCGCAAGGACATGGACTTTACCGCCGACGCCAAGCTGGCTAAATTCGGGCTGGCGCTGGGATGGGCGGAAGCCAATGAATCCCACCTGGCGGGCTGGCAGGTGGGCGATGAATTTGAGAAAGCCCGAAAGTCCAGCCAGTAAGCCGGAGGCCATTTCCGGGCCATATTTACGGCTGTTTTGGAAGTGCCGATAGTAACTAAGTGGCTGAGGGAAGTTGAGATACAATCGATCTTCCCCCACATTCAGCCGGCCGGAAATGTCGTTTTCGTTCCTTCAACGCGGTAGCTTACCGGAGTACGCCCGTCGACTTACGTTGACCAGCGAATCGCCGTCGCTTGTCCTGGAAGGCCTGGTTACAGGGATTGACAACGTCCGGCATGACGTTTTTCTAAGCCCTAAATTCGTTGAAACGGCGCGCCAGCACATTTTTAAGCTGATCGTGAAGCACGGCAATGTGGAAGAACTGGCCAGCGATGATCGGGCGCCTGCGCGTCTTCCCATGCGGCCGAATGGCCACGCGCAACGACAGCCCGAAGGCGCGGACTTTAAGCGGCTTCTAACCGAACTGCATATTTCCTCCCTGAACCGGGCCAAGGCCGAAAACAATGTTTCCATCGACCTGCTGTTCCGGCTGGCAGTGCTCAAATTCCAGCGCACCGAACTGGTGAACCAATACGCCAAGGCCCTGGAAGGCTGCCGGGCACGGATGAAGGTTTATGAAGGCCCGCGCCAGTCCGGGACAAGCAAGACTCTGGCAATGCGGGAGAGCTTTGCCAGCTTTCAAATCAACAAGAAGACAATTCTGCGCCGCGCAGGCCAGGACCTTTTTGTAGTGCTGCGGGAGGCGGAGAAAGAGTCTCTGGGCAGAACGAGGAGATCACTTTTTGGCGACGCTTCGTCGGCGACATACGAGCTGTTTCTGAACCGGCTGATCTTCAGCGAAGACGGCCAGGACAACCTGCTGAATGCCGAACACTATGTGATGCTGGGGAACTACGATCGCGACCGCGACCGTTTTCATGCGATGCGGGAAATCGCGGCGCAATACCTGAAGTCGCTCGAACTGGTAACTGAGCTGGACGACCCCCAGGTGGATGGGCTGCTGAACGTTACGGAAAATGCGCAGGAACTCATGGCAGGAGGCGCGCCTGACGACAATGCTCCGAATGCCAAAGTGCAAAAAGCGTTACTGGGCGCCTGGGTAGAATTGCTGGAGCGCGAAAACGTGATCTCCAGTGTGATCGCCTCCTATGAGGCGGTGCCGCTGCTGCCGCAATATTCGCCGCCGATCAATCCTCAGCAGCTTAAGAACGCCCTGATTGCGCGCGACGAGCGCCGGCGCGTGGAGACATTGCTGGAGGAACACGGCAAGCTTTCACCCGCGGGGTTGAACGCCGCGGTAAAGAAAGTGGAGGCGTGCAGGCCGGCGGACCGGGCCAAATATGCCGGCCGATACTTTGCCGATTTCACGCGCTACCATCGCGATCTGCGCCGCATGGAGACGGTTTTCGCCAGCATGGAGAGCGTCAACGTGCTGGCCACAGAACGGTTCCGCGAGCTTTCCGCCATCAACAACACCTTGTATGAATTTCTTCTGGCTGAAGAGCAAAAGCCGGCGGAAGAAAAAGTGATTCATCATGTTGTGTTGAAGGCAGACATCCGCGAGTCCACCACTCTTACGCGCACGCTGTTGGAGAAGGGATTGAATCCGGCTTCCTATTTCAGCCTGAATTTTTACGATCCCATCAACAAGCTGCTGCCCAAGTACTCGGCCAAGAAGGT
>DASTPO010000120.1:0-3904 GCA_035762225.1 Candidatus Angelobacter sp. | reverse complement strand
GCCATTGGCATAGCCTCGCGGACGTGCCCAGTCTGGTGGTTGCAGAAATTTCATCGTGTCGGTTTCTCGTCCGATCTATTTTGTCTTTCCATCTCGATCATGCGGGAATCACGAAAGATGCGATACGGTCTCGCAGTCCTTCAGGAAACGGCCGCGACTTTCCATCACGCCGGTCGATCAGCACCAGCACAACATTACCCCGCACCCGCGTGCTGTGGTCCGGTCCTGCCAGAACGATCTGTGCCTGGATGGAGCTGTTGCCCACCTTGCGCACGAAGAGCGACGCTGTCAATACTTCGCCCAGGCGGCTGGGCGCGACAAAATCCACTTCTAGCCGCACCGTCGGCAAGCCCCAGCCTTGCTTGACCACAATCTCGTCAAATCCATAGCGCCAGCCCTCGCGGCACCAGTCTTCCACCAGGTTGTTGAACATCTCCAGATAACGCGGGTAAAAAACAATGCCCGCGGGATCACAGTCACTGAACCTTACCAACACCCTGGTTTGAAAAGAACCCTGATCTGCTGCCTGTCTTGCGGGAGAGACTGCGGGTTGATCGTTCACTTGTCGTGCTCGCTTTCCTGAAACAATTTGATGATGCCACGCGCGATGATCAGCTGCTGCACCTCGGTCGCGCCTTCGTAAATTCGTAACGGCCTGATTTCCCGATACAGAGACTCCACAGCCTGGTTCTTCATGACGCCCAGTGCGCCAAAAATCTGCACCGCGGTGTCAATGGCCTGCTGCGCTATTTCAGTGGAGGTCATTTTAGCCATGGCCGCTTCCACCGTCACCGCGCAGCCCTGGTCCTTTAACCACGCGGCGCGATAGGTGAGCAGTGCCGCGCCGTCAATATCAGTGGCCATCCGGGCCAGCTTGGCCTGCGTCAATTGAAAATCAGAGAGATGCTGGCCGAACATCTTTCGCGAGGTTGCGCGGGCCAACGCCTCATGCAGCGCCCGCCGGGCGAATCCCAGCGCCGCGGCCGCAACTGACGACCGGAAAATGTCCAGCGTGGACATGGCAATCTTAAACCCCTTGCCGGCTTCGCCCAGACGCTGTGCGCCTGGCACCCGGCAGTTGTGAAAAGCCAGTCGCGCCAGTGGGTGGGGAGCCATGACTTCAATGCGTTCGGCAATCTCCAATCCCGGGGCCGCGGCGTCCACGATGAAGGCGGAGATTCCTTTGGCTCCCTCTCCCTCGCCAGTGCGCGCAAAGACCAGGTAGAAATCGGCAATGCCTCCATTGGAAATCCATGTCTTTTCGCCATTTAGAAGGTAGTCATCGCCTTCGCGGCGGGCGTGGCACTTGAGCGCCGCCACATCCGATCCGGCGTCAGGCTCAGAGATGGCAAACGCGGCAATCGCAGAGCCGCCGGCAACAGCAGGAAGGTACCGGCGCTTTTGTTCGTCGGTGCCGAACAGCGAAATCGCGCCGGAGCCAAGACCCTGCATGGCAAATGCAAAATCGGCCAGCCCGGAATGACGCGCCAGGGTTTCTCGTATCAGGCAAACCGCGCGCGTGTCGATGGCTTCCGCCGACCCGCCAAATGCTGTGCCACCCACCGCATACTTAAGCCAGCCGCCCTCACCCAGTTGCCGCACCAGCTCGCGGCAGGCTTCGTCAATCGCCCTGATCGATTCGTCCGCATGATCATGATGGCCGAGGCTTTGGCGGGCCCACGCTTCAAGCGCCAGCGCCAGCTCTTTGTGGCGTGGCTCAAAAAACGGCCAGTCGAGATGTGTGCCTTGTGTCATGAAACAATCTTTGGGACTCGGTCCCTCAGTCGCCCTTGAATGCTGGTTTCTGTTTTGCCGCAAATGCCTCGTAGGCCCGTTCAAAATCTTTTGTCGCCATGCAGATCGCCTGGGCCTGAGCCTCGGATTCTATCGCTTCATCCAGCCCCATGGCCCATTCCTGGTGCAGCATTTTCTTCGTCATGCCGTGGGCAAAGGTTGGGCCCGACGCCAGCTCGCCGGCTAGAGTTAAAGCATTGGTTGAAAGGTCTTCGGGCGTGCACAGGCGGTTGAGAAACCCCCAGCGCTCGGCTTCGTCGCCCGCCATCTGGCGGCCGGTGAAAAGCAATTCGGCGGCGCGTCCCTGCCCAATGATGCGCGGCAGGAGTGCGCACGCTCCCATATCGCATCCGGCCAGCCCGACGCGGGTAAAGAGAAAAGCAATTTTCGCTCGCGCCGTTCCCAGCCGCAGATCAGACGCCATGGCCAGAATCGCTCCGGCCCCGGCGCAGACGCCGTCGATGGCGGCAATAATCGGCTGCGGGCAGGCGCGCATCGCCTTTACTAAATCGCCGGTCATCCTGGTGAAGGCCAGCAGTCCCGGCATGTCCAGTTCGGTGAGCGGGCCAATAATCTCATGCACGTCTCCGCCGGAGCAGAAGTTCTCCCCGGCGCCCGCGAGCACAATCGCCTTGATGTCGGTGGCGTCCGCCATGGCCCGAAACAGGTCGCGCAACTCGGCATACGACGCAAACGTCAGCGGGTTTTTCCGCTCCGGACGATCAAGCGTGATGGTTGCGACTTTGCCGGTCACAACGTAGTTGAAATGGCGCGCCGCGTATGCCGCCAGTGAACGTCCTTGAAAAGAGTGTGGCTCACTTTGAGGTGTGGGATTGGCCATCAGGCTTTCTCCTGCCTGCTGCTCTTAGGCTGCGGCTTTTCCGGTGTGGCCGGCCCCACGCTGTTGATGTGCGTCTTCAGCTTCCACAGCTCCTTGATCATCAACTCCTGCTCGTCGCGGCTCAGGCCGCGCAGCAGCTCCACAATCCATTGCTCGTGTCGCGCCGCCATTTCCCGGAAGCGCTTCAGCCCGACTTCGGTGAGCCGGACCGTATAAGCGCGCCGGTCCCCGAGACAGGGGGTGCGGGTCACCAGCTTTTCCCGTTCCAACTGGTCGGTGATGCCGGTTACATTGCCGCCCGAGACCATGAGGCGCTGCGAAAGCTCATTCATCCGCAGGCCCCCTGCGCTGCGCTCGAGTTGCGCCATCAGGTCAAAGCGGGGAAGCGTGGTGTTGAATTCACGCCGGAGCCGCAGGCGAATGTGGTTCTCAATCCGCACCGTGCAAGATAACAGGCGCAGCCAGAGCCGTAACGCCTGGTGATCGCCGCGCGTCGCCCGCGTCTCCAGGTCGAGCACCGCGGCGCTTGCAGGCGCGTCGTCTGTGTGTGTCCTGCGTATGGTTGAAGAGCTTGCCATTCTATTTCCTCACATCAACTCGCCGCCGGCCACGGCAATAGACTGGCCGGTGATTGCTTCGCTGCCCGGCAGACACAGCCACGCAACGGTATTGGCAACCTCTTCCGGTTGCACGATCCTTTTTTGCGGATTGCGCGCCGCCAGTTCGCTGCGCGCCTGTTCCGGGGAACGCCCGGTCTTGGCGACGATACCCGCAATCGTCTGCTGGAACATCTCCGTATCGGTGTAGCCCGGACAGACGGAATTTACGGTCACGCCCTTGGCCGCGACCTCCAGGGCCAGCGCCCGGGTCAGCCCGACCACCGCATGTTTGGCTGCGCAGTAAGCCGTGACGTAGCTATAACCGGTAAGCCCTGCGGTGCTGGAGATGTTCACGATTCGTCCCCACCCCGCGGCCAGCATCGCCGGCAGCGCAGCTTGGATGCAGTGAAATGTTCCGTCGAGATTGACGTCCATCATCTGCCGCCACAGCTGAACATCGGTCTTAAGGAAGGGCGCCGATTTGGCTTGTCCCGCATTGTTGATCAGGATGTGAACCGGGCCAAACCGCGCCTGCGCGGAAGCAAATGTCGTGGAAAGAGCGGCAGCGTCGGTCACGCTGGCTTGCAGGTAATGAATGCGATCCTGGTGATCGCGGAAGACTTCATTTTCAGGCGCTGCGCTTCTGCCCAGCATCGTAACCCTGGCTCCG
>DASTPO010000119.1:0-4110 GCA_035762225.1 Candidatus Angelobacter sp. | reverse complement strand
CGTTTTGCCGTTGTCATAGAGCAAACCGTAGAGAAATCCATAGCTTGAAGCGATCATATAAGAGCCTTGACGGTATTTTTCCATTTCCGCGCTACTTGGAGTGAAAAGAGGGCGGCCAAATTCGCGTCTGGCGATAACCGGCCCATGCCCAGTCAACTCATACAGTGTGGCGGCGATATCGGTGTTAAACGCGATCCAATCAGGATCGCAATACCAGGTCTTTTTGATCTGCGGCGGCACGTGCACGATCAGAGGAATGCGAATCACCTCTGGCTTTAGTGAAAAGGCGTGGCGTTCCGTGCCAACCTTTTGCAGGTCCTCTCCGTGATCAGAAGTCAAGACGATAATGCTGTTTTCATATACGCCCAACGCTTTCAGTTTGTGAATAAAATTCCCAAAGCAGCCGTCGAGGCGCTCCAGCTCCGAAGCGTAATAATCGACGAACTGGCCATAATTCCTCTTCGGTGGCCGCAACCGCGAGGTACTCTCCAGCGTCACAAGATGGATGTTTTGTGGCTGAGTATAGAGAAATACAGGCTGGCTGCCGCCTTGTAGGCCCGTCATCCTGTTTGTTACTTCCGCAGCGGTGGAGCAGAAATCCAGGTCCGTCCATTTCTTATTGGTTGCATCCAGTGGTATCAGGTTGGAATCTGGCTGCAGCAACACATGGAGCACCGTATCCACTGAGACCAGGCTTTGATAACCGTCTGCCTGAACCAACTTCTCCAGGTTATTCACGCGGTGGAACGGTTGCACATAATGCTTGTGCAACTGCAAGAGTCCAGACCAGATGGAAGGTTCAGACAAAGTAGTGCCGGCATAACGTGTAAAGGCATTGCGAAACGTGACGCTGTCGGCTGCGAACGCGCCAATTGCGGGCGTAAAAGTAACTTTGGGATTATAGGCGGACAAATAATCACGCCGCAGAGAATCCACTACGATTACAAAAATGTCCGGCCTCGCTCCGGTATGCGCTTGCAGGTTCTCCGCCAGATTCAGGTCGTGAAGTTCAACGAACGCCGTGGACGGGATATTCGTTTGATGCTGGATGAATCTGCACTGGTCATTGCACGGGACCGCGCTGGAGGGGGTCATGATCTCGCTGGCGGCCGCAAAAGAAGCGTCGACGGCGGCATGTAGCTGCAAAATACCCGGGACATCCTGGCCTCTCTCGCCCAACACCAGGCCCCAGCCTTTTTCCGAATACAAGCCCAATCGAAACACAATCAGGCTCAGAACCGCGATGACCGCGAACGGCCAAACGCGATCGCCTCTTCGTTCGCGCTGGCGCCGCCAGATGATCAAGGCTGCCACCATAACCCAGAAAATCATGGCCCAGATTTTTTCCAGTATGGCGTGCCAGTCCATGATTCCGATGAACGATGGGACCGTAACCGCGCTGGCCATAATCACGACGAGGATTACGGGCACCTCATAGCTCGCCGGGAGACGCCGAGGTTTGACTTGTGCTGGGGAGCCCGGCTCCAGAAGGTGAACATGACGTCGTAGCGCCCAACCGCCCGCAAGCCCTACGGCTGAAAGCGAGAAGACACAGGCATAGACCGTTGCATCGATGCCTTCCAGGGGTATGCTCGCAAGCACGACTTTGAGCATGGCGATCGTGAGCCCGGCCCAGAACAGGGCCGTGAAGAGCGCAAACTCAGCGCGATCAGGATTTTTAGAACGCGCTGCCAGCCGCCGCGACATCTCAACAACGCCGAACACGAAGACGAATAACAGGGCCTGGGTCACGACAGCCCAAAAATTTCCGATCCAATCAAATCTGGTCAATGAAACCGGCATGCCGGCAATGTAAAAGCGGAGGTATGTGGCGCCGGGATAAATAATGCTTATCAAAAGCGCGGCCAGCACAACGCGAAGCCACGATACGGATCGCGCCGTTCCAGCCGTTATGGTCAGCCGTCCGAGGTAGGTGGCGTAGTAGACCGCGCCAAGAGAAATAAGCGGTAATAGAAACGCGATAGCCCACACGAAACTCAGGGAGTTGTTGCGCAAGAATCGCACCGGTTGCGCCCAGATCAGGTAAACACTTGCCAGAGCGCCCATCACCCAGAATTCCACCACGAACGCACGTGTGATCCTGCTGTGCATGAATCGACGCAGCGGGAATGCGACGCCGCAAAAAGAGATGATGAAGAGGTAAGCCTGAAGTCGCGCAAAAATTGGCATCCAAGCCTGGAATGGAGCCTGAATAAACGAAAAATAAGTCGTGGGGATGTACGCCAGCAGGCAGTACATCGAGCTCAGGAACAACACTGACGCGAACGCAAGAGTGCCGGCGTGGCGAAGGATGGGAAGCCAGCGTTGGCTGGAGAATTTGGTGTTCGACACCCTGTCGTCCTGGTCTGAGAGGCAAGCTCTCGAAAACATGGAACTGCAAATTTCGGTGAGGGATTGTGTGCCGCGCCAATTGCTGACGGAACAAATTCCCTCACACCCGAGATTATCCTCGAAAGCTGACGATTTCAGAAACGCAGCGTTGGTTCAACGAAGCAGGTAGCTGCATGTTGACCGATGAGGCACAGCCTCAGAATCAGAATCAGAACGGAATGTCCTCATCCGTGATCTCGGCGGGCGCCTGTGAGTGTTCATCCGAATGTTGGCCTCGTTGATCGAATGACCCCGCCGACGACCCTCGTGCGGCACGTCCTTCATGATCGCCGCCCTCACCGCGACCGCCCAGCAGCACCAGGTCGCTGGCCACAACTTCAGTCCGGTACTTCTTCTCGCCGCTCTGCTTATCTTCCCAACTCGAGGTTTGCAGCCGCCCCTCGATATAGATCTTGGAGCCTTTCTTTACATACTCGCCGACAATCTCTGCCAGCCGCTGCCAGGCCACAATGTTGTGCCATTCAGTCCGGTCCTGCCACTCGCCGGCTTTGTCTTTGAAACGCTCATTAGTGGCCAGGCTGAATTTCGCGACCGGAACGCCGTTGGGTGTGTATTTTACTTCCGGGTCTTTTCCCAGATTTCCCACCAGAATCACTTTGTTTACGCTTTTTGCCATGGGAGAGATTTTCCTTTAGGAATTTTGGTAAATATAACAGCCCGCCGCGATTTCTTAAAGTGGCCTAAAAGCTCGAACCGCCAAAGCTGAAGAGCGATTGAGTGGCTCCAATGTCGCGTTCAGGATGAAGGTCAGGCGTGCGCGCCATAAATCTGGTACAGCATTATATAAACGATCACACCGGTGATGGAGACGTATAGCCAGACGGGGAACGTCCAGCGCGAGATTCGACGATGACGGTCAAAACGGGCCCGCAATCCATAATTCAGTGACAGCAGGACCAGCGGCACAACCGCTGCGGCCAGGATCGTGTGCGAAATCAGGATGGTGAAATAAAGCTGCCGCACCCAGCCCTGGCCGGGAAAATGCACCGATCCCACATGGGCGTGGTAAAAGAGGTAGCTGACCAGGAATACGCTGGAGGTCGCGACCGCTGCGATCATGCATGCGCGGTGCATCTGGACCTTTTTGTGCGCGATAAGCGCCCTTCCGGTCCCGATCAGGATTGCGCTGGCGCCATTCAGCGTGGCGTTTAAAACCGGAAAAATGCCGTAATCCGTCATTGTTATGCCGCAGGCACAGTCCGTCTGCGGTTGGCCACGACAAATCCGGCGGCAAAAACCAACAGCGAGAACAAAGCCAGCACGGCAATCGAAGACCACAGGCTGAGAGTTGTCGCGGGCGGTTTAGCGGGAAACAGGGTGAGCAATAGCGCATCCATGCCGTACGTCAGCGGGTTGACGCGCATCAGCCATTTGATCCACCCGGAAGCGCCGGCAACAGGAAAGAGCGCGCCGGAGAGCATCCACAACGGAATGAGAAACAGGTTGATGATGGCGTGAAAGCCCTGGGCCGACTCCATTCGCCAGGCAATCACAAATCCCAGCGCCGTCAGCGCAAATGCCACCAGAAACGTGACCAGCGCTATGATCAGGAACTGCTCCAGCCCGAATTTGATCCCGATAAACGGCGCGAACACCAGAAAGAGCAACCCTTGGATCGCCGATAAAGTCGTTCCACCGAGCACCTTGCCCAGCACAATCCCGGACCGATGCACCGGCGCGACCATCACTGACAGCAAA
>DASTPO010000118.1:0-16160 GCA_035762225.1 Candidatus Angelobacter sp. | reverse complement strand
TGGCATGAGCGCAAAACTAACTTTTGCTCATTCAGAACTGGTGGAGATCAAGCCGCCCTATCCCGAGCCTCGCATGGTCTACCAGAACGCCGAGCCGCGCAAGGTCAACAACCTAACCCTGATTGACGGCAAGACCTTCCTCTCCACCACCATTGGGGGCGACATTATGCCTCCGGGTGCGCCGGATGCTGGCTTTTTCCACGACGACACGCGTTTTCTAAGCCGACTGGAACTGCGCGTGGATGATTACCGCACCGTGGTGCTTTCTTCCAGCACCGAACAGACTTTTGCTTCCCAGATCGAAATGACTACGGGGAAGAGCACCGCCCGCGAATCATATGAGATTCCCGAGAACACCGTTCACATTCGGCGCGAGCAATTGCTGGCCTCAGACACGCTCTATGACAATTTCACTTTTGAGAATTTCAATTTTCAGGAAGTCGATATTGTGATTGAGCTGGCCTATGAAGCCGACTTCATGGATGTGTTTCAGGTCCGAGGCGTGGCGCGGCAACCGCTGGGCCACTATTTCCAGCCGGTGACCCGGCGCGACTCCATCATCTTCCACTACAGCGGCCTGGATCACGTAGCCCGTGAGACCGTCATTCATCTTTCGCCGGAACCGGAAACGGTGGATGGGACCACCGCGCGATGGAAACTTCGGCTGCCGCCGTTCAAACGTTTTCACTTGCAGACCACCATCGTTCCCCACGTGGAAAACAAGAAGTCACGCGCAGTGCGTCCGGATTTCCCGCAACAGTTGCGCATGCGGAGAGAAGCGTTCGCGGATTGGGAGTCGCGTTCTGCGAGTTTTAAGTCGAGCAACAGCATTTTTGACGAAATGGTCTCGACCTGCAAAGCGGATTTTCACGCATTGCAGATTCCCGAGGGACGCCAGCACATCATCGCGGCGGGCATTCCGTGGTTTGCCACCGTGTTTGGGCGCGATTCCATCATTGCTGCCTACCAGTCGCTGCTGGTGAATCCACAGCTCGCGGCAGACACGCTTCGGGTGCTGGCCCTCCATCAGGGCAAAGAAAAGAACGACTGGCGCGATGAAGAGCCGGGCAAGATACTGCATGAGTACCGCGAAGGCGAGATGACGCGGGCAGGCGAGATGCCTTTCAGCCCGTATTACGGATCTGTGGACGCCACGCCGCTCTGGCTGATCCTGCTCAGTGAGACGTTCAACTGGACCGCCGACGAGCAACTGGTAAAGGATATGCTCCCGCACGCTTACCGCGCGCTGGAATGGATTGACCAGTATGGCGATCTGGATGGAGACGGTTTCGTTGAGTATCAGCGCCGCTCTTCCAAAGGGCTGGCGAACCAGGGATGGAAGGACTCTTGGGACGCGATCCTGCATCATGATGGCGAGATTGCCAAATCGCCCATCGCGCTATGCGAGGTGCAAGGCTACGTGTACGAGGCCAAATACCGCATGGCTTCGCTGCTCCGTTCCTTTGGCGATACCCGGACCGCGGACAAGCTGAAGAAAGAAGCCGCGGATATGGCCAAGCGTTTTGAGAAAGCGTTCTGGATGCCCAAGCTCGGCTTCTATGCCATGGCGCTGGATCGTGACAAGCGGCAAACGCAGGTAATTTCGTCGAACCCGGGGCACCTGCTGTTCACACGGATGCTGCCGCTGGAGAAGGCCAAGACCATGACCCAGCGATTTATGTGTGAGGATATGTATTCCGGCTGGGGCTGGCGCACCATGTCGCGGGACGAGCGGGTCTTCAATCCGCTCAGCTATCATCGCGGGTCGGTTTGGCCGCACGATAACTCCATCATCGCGCATGGAATGTCCTTGTACGAATTCCGCCAACCGGCCAACCAGATCTTTACCACGCTCTTTGAGGCCTCGCTCAAGTTCCGGAACTATCGTCTGCCTGAACTCTTTTGCGGCATCCAGCGCCGCGAAAACGACGAGCCGGTCCAGTATCCTGTTTCCTGTTCGCCGCAGGCATGGGCGTCCGGCGCGGTGTTTCTATTGTTGACCTCTGTCCTGGGCCTCCGCCCCAGCGCACAACGCAGGGAGATGAATATTGTGGATCCGTCGCTGCCGGCGTTCCTTGACCACTTCAGCGTGCGCAACCTGCGGATAGGGAACAGCCGTGTGGGCCTGGACTTCACCCGGCGCGGCGAGCGCACCTTCTGCAACGTCGTGGACATTGACGGCGATAAGCTGCTGGTGAACGTGGCATTCAAGAAGCGGTAGGCCGCGAAGCTCCTTTCAAATTCTCAACTAACCACTTGACCATTTACCAGATTAATATCCGCAGCTTGCAAGCCGGCCATCGCGCCATTTAGATTGGTTCAACGTGAAAATATTGGAGGAAACTCAATGGCAGTCAATATCCTTATAAAAAAGACTGGTCCTTACGTGCTGAGCGGTGACCTGAGCCAAGTGGAAATAGCCGACGCCGAAGGAAAGAAAGTTGATATCAGCGGGAAACAATCGGTTGCGCTATGCCGGTGCGGCGCTTCCACGAATAAGCCGTTCTGTGACGGGACCCACTCCAAAATCGGCTTTTTGGCTGCGGAGGCGGCCGTGAAGTCAGAAGGATAAAGCCACCTTTCCCAGGCTGAATAGATTTCGCGAGGAGCCAGTCAGGCTCCTCGTTTCGTTTCAATCACTTAGAATCGCTCAAGTGGAGCATTACCAAAGCCCCGACACGTCCCGCATCTCGGGAAAGGCCGAAATTCCAAGTAAGCTTTACGCCTCATGCTTCTGGCACTGATCGCTCGCGTACCATTTTCCACCTTAATGGAATACATTCCTGTGGCGGCCACTATCGTGACCACCATTCTGAGCGTAGTGCTGGCGCGGGCCACTCTCCGTTATGCCAAAGCAGCGGATCGCGGCCTGGAACTCTCCCGAGAGCAGTTTGAGCGCGAGTGGGCGCCGGAACTTCACGTGCGTCTGGAGCGCGCCTCCACCGCCGACGCAAAAATCATTATCACCAACCTGGCACGCGCGGCCGTGTTGCTGCAACTGGTCCAGCTCCGCACCATGACCCATGCCATGCCCTTTGAGCGCCAGTATCTCAACGATCCACTGGTCGGGGGCAACACATGGAATGAGCATATCGGCGACCGCATTCTGGCAATCACGGGAAATTCGTTTGAAGGGACCATTGCCGCGTCAGTGAGTTTTTACTCCTCCGGGCGCTTGTATCGTAGTGACTGGTTCCGTTTTGATGTCGAGGTCGTGCGCGGCCGGTTTGAGAAGATTGAGCCTGTGACGCTTCCGGCGCGGCGCGTCCGTGTACTGGCTACCCGACAGGCAGACAAGTTCCGCCGCCAGATGGTCAAAGACGTGGTGCATGAGACGGTAGGCGCAAAGCGGAGCGACGGCGATTTCGAGTAGCGCCTAGTGAATCGTCTTCATCTTTCGAGACATGTAATCCATGAGCAGATATTGGCCCAGGTTTTGCGGTGTGGTGAAATACGCTTTGCCCTTGCACATGGCTGTGACTTTTTGCACGAATTGGACCAGGCCATAGTCGGAAGCCAGCATGAAGGTGTTGATCATGATGCCTGCGCGCTTGCAGCGTGAAACTTCTTCCAGCGTCTGGCTCACTACCAGCGGGTCAAGCCCGAAAGCATTCTTGTAAATCCTGCCGTCTTCAAGTGTCAGCGCTGATGGCTTGCCGTCAGTAATCATGACAATCTGCTTCATGTCTTTGCGCTGGCGTTGGAGGATGCGCTGGGCCAGGCGCAACCCTTCGCGGGTATTGGTGTAATAGGGGCCAACTTTCACCCGGGCCAGCTGTGAGATCGGCATCTCTTCCGCGGAGTCGTGAAACAGCACCAGCGACAGTGAATCGCCCGGATACTGCGTGCGGATCAGATGCGAGAGCGCCATCGCCACCTTTTTAGCCGGAGTAAAGCGGTCTTCACCATAAAGAATCATGCTGTGCGAGCAGTCCAGCATCACGACCGTGGCGCAGGATGACTGATATTCGCACTGATGCACCTGAAGATCTGAGTATTCGATGTTGAGCGGAAGATGGAGCCCCTCGCGCTGGATGGCCGAGGAGAGCGTCTCGGTGATGTCCAGGTTCATGGTGTCGCCAAATTCGTAAGGCTTGGATGCTCCGCTGGACTCGATGCCGGTGGCCAGGTCGCGAGTGTCATGGCGGCCAAAACTGGAGCGGCCCAACGATCCCAAAAGGTCGCGCAGCGTCTTGAAGCCGAGGAAGTCCAGGCTCTTGTCAGTGATTTCAAAGCGGGCCTGCGTGTGGGCATCCCCGGTCTGTCCCGGCGTGGTGGACTGGCGTGATGGATCGTGCGGCTGGTCCACCGAGATCAACTCCTCCTGTTGCATGCGTTCGATGAGCCGCTCGATCAACTCGTCCATGGTGCCGTCGGCCTGCATCTGCTCCAGGCGTTCCCGCATTTCGTCATTGAGCAGGTCGCCCATCTCCAGCGCCTGCTGGATGGCCTGGCGCAGCGCGTCGAGCGAGTGCTCATCCATCTGCTGGAAGTACATTGAGTCGCTCTGGAAACCGGATTCCAGCAGATAATCAGAAAGAGAATTGAGCAGGTCTTCGAGGCTGATCTCGTCCGCCAGGTCGCCGACGTATTTGGAATATTTCGTGTACTTCATCTTTTCCCAGGGCCCGCGCTTCGCTTGCGACGGGAAGCAATCTCAGTTGTAGGGTCTCCGGTTGCGCATAGGCGGCGGATCATCATCGCCGCGCTCAAACGGCCGTTCCTGGCGCTTGGGCTGTTTCTCCGCGCTGAAAAGCCGTTCTTCGCTGCGTCCGATGCGGCGATGCGCATGCAGACCTTCCAGCACAAACTCCGCCGCGGAAACCAGCACCTCTGGCTTTTCTTTGGCCTTCACTCCCACCGGAGCCAGCTTGTCCGTCAACCCCTGGATATTCTTCAGGCCTTCCAGGACCTCATGCGCGCTTGCGGTATCGGCCAGTTTGATTTCGCCGCCCAGTTCGAACCATTGCACCACTTGCTGCATGTTCAGGTCTTTGAAATAAGTGTCGTAGGTCTTGGCCACGGCTGTGCGGATCAATTCCCGCGCCACTGTGTCCGCTCCGCGCATCTCGCCTTCATACTCCAGTTCAAGCTTGCCGGTGATGGAGGGCAGGGCGGCGTAAACGTCGCCGATGCGGGGAACAATGGTGTGCTCACCGCTGCGCACCGCGCGCCGTTCTGCGTTAGAGATAACGTTTTCCAGCACGCTGATGGGCAGGCGCTGACTCACGCCGGAACGCTTGTCGATCTTTTTGTCTTCACGGGCCAGGAACGCAACCCGCTCCACCACTTCACGAACATATTTGGGGACATGCAGTTCCAGGCCGTCGCGCAGCAGCCAAGCTTCCTGCTCGGTGATGCTGATGCCTTCCTCCAGCGTGCCGGGATAATGGGTGCGGATTTCAGATCCGATGCGGTCTTTGAGAGGTGTAACGATCTTGCCGCGCGCGGTGTAGTCTTCCGGATTGGCGGTGAAGACGAGCGCGACATCAAGCGGCAGACGCAGGGGATAGCCCTTAATCTGCACGTCGCCTTCCTGCATGATGTTAAACAGCCCGACTTGAATCTTGCCCGCCAGGTCCGGCAATTCATTGATGGCGAAGATGCCGCGGTTCGCGCGCGGCAACAGTCCGTAATGCACGGTCATCTCGCTGGAAAGATCGTGGCCTCCGCGCGCAGCCTTGATAGGATCCACGTCCCCGATCAGGTCGGCGATGGTTACGTCCGGCGTGGCAAGTTTTTCCACATAGCGGTCTTCATCCGTGAGATACGCAATCGGCGTCTTATCGCCTTCACGAGCGATCAAGTCACGGCAGCGCTTGCAGATGGGATCGTAAGGGTTGTCGTGAATCTCACACCCCGCAACATAAGGCACATGGGGGTCGAGTAGTGCGGTAAGAGCGCGGAGAATACGGCTCTTGGCCTGGCCGCGCAGGCCCAGCAGTATGAAATTGTGGCGCGATAGTACTGCGTTGACCAGCTGTGGAACCACCGTGTCGTCATAGCCGATGATGCCGGGAAAAATGACGTCGCTGTTGCGCAGCCGTGCGATCAGGTTTTCCCGGAGTTCGTCTTTTACCTTGCGCGTGCGGAGTCTCTGCTCAGAGAAAGAACTTTTCTTGAGTTCGCCCAGAGTAGGGGGAAGATTCATGAAGGGCCTCTGCACAGCATTATACGCTGTGCGCGCGAACGCGCGGTGCGTTGGTCTCAGCTCAGTGCACGTGTCCGTTGCCGCTGGCGCGCTGCCGGGCCTGCAATGTCTTTTCGACTTTGGGGATTGTGGCGCGATAGTACTCGGTGAGCGTCTCAATCCTCTCCGCTTCCGACTTCATCTCCAGCAGCGCCTGCTTGAAGTCCAGGTCCACCGGCAATTCATTGGCGAGATGGAAGGAAAGAGTCGGAATCTCGTGCTCGATTTCAATAGTTTGTCCGAGGACGGCGAACAACTCTTCATGCAGCTCCACGACCGTCTTTTTCTGGGCGGAGCTGACCAGCGACGGCTCATCATCGAAGAACGTGACTTCGCCCTGGAGAAACGACCGCTCCTGGTTCACCTGCGCGATCTCAAAGCGCTGGCGGCCCTCCGCCGAGATGTCCATGCTCCCGTCCTCGTATCTCTTGGTGACGTTCAGCACTACCGCGGAGCATCCAATCGCGGAAAGAGCATTCTCCTTCGCGCGCACCATTCCGAAAGCTTTTTTCTGCTCCACGCATTCAGCGATCATCTCTTTGTAGCGTGGCTCAAAAATGTGCAGGGGCAGGGGAGCGCCGGGGAAAAGCACGATTTCCAGCGGGAATAGCGGTAAAAGCGGCACCAATTCATTTTATAGCAGGGTCGCTTGACTTAGCCGCAGCAACCAAATACAAAGTTCGTCCATGAGACTTCAGGACAAAGTTGCGGTGATCACGGGCGCGTCGATGGGCATCGGCGAGGCGATCGCAAGGCTGTTTGTGCAGGAAGGCGCGAAGGTGGTGCTCAGCGCCCGCGATCTTCCGCGCACCAGGGCGGCGGAGCAGCGGATTGGCGGAGGAACAAATACGCTCAGTGTCAGTTGCGATGTCAGCCGGCGCGATCAGGTGGACGCCCTGATAAAGACCACGCTCGACAAGTTTGGCCGAATCGACATTTTCGTGAACAACGCCGGCTTTGGCTTGAACGACGCTGTCGCGGACATGGATATGGCGGAGCTCCGGCGAATGTTTGACACGAACCTTTTCGGTGCGATCGAGTGCATGCAGGCTGTGATCCCGGTGATGCGGCGCCAGGGCGGCGGCGACATCGTGAACATCTCTTCCGTGTCCGGACATATCTCCACGCCTTACATGTCCGGCTATGCGGCAACCAAGCACGCGATGAATGCCATCGGCAAAGCCGCGCGCATGGAGTTGCTGCGGCACAACATCAACGTATTGACGGTGTGTCCTGGTTACATTGCCACTGATTTTGTAAAAAACATGGTGAAAGGCAAGCACGCAGAGCGTGTTGGAACGTCAGTAAAGTACGGAGTTGGACCTGAAGTCGTTGCGGAAGCCACGCTCGACGGCCTGCTGAAGCGCAAGCGGGAAATTGTGACGCCCCGGATCTACAAAATGTTTATCCGGATGTATCAGGCGCTCCCGGGCGTGGTGGAACGCAGAATTCGCAAGTCATTGCGGCCAACCTCACAGGTGATGGCTGACGCGGCGAAGAAGAGCAGTTAGCAGCCTCTGAGTGGAGAGAGCGGCAGAAACGGAAAACCGAGACATTCCAACTTGGAGCCTTTGGCCGTGATCGGACGCAAAGCGCTAATTGCTCAGCTCGGCCAGCATTCCGGACATTTCTGAAAGTGCGTGTTTGTTTCCCGTACGGCGGGCGGCTTCCACGCCTTTTTCCAGCATCAGCCTGGCTTCCGGCGTGCGGCCGGAGCGCTCCAGAGTTTGCGCAGCCATGAAATAGCCATTGGTATAGTCCGGATGCTGTTCCAGAAGCCTGGCGAATTCGGCCAGCGCCTGTTCCGTCTGGCCGGCTTTGGAATACTCCATCGCCAAACCATAGCGGGCAAAAGCGTCACCAGGGCTCTGTTTGAGGAAATCGGTCAACAGCTGCAGACGATTTGAATCGGCCATGGAAAAAATCTAACACACTTGCCACTGTGGTTTTGCGGTGAATGTCCGGACGGCCACGTGAGGGTACACTCACTATCGGGGCGGATTTCCACAATCCCTCCGTATTTCGTATTTACTCCCTCTCGGTATAGGGCTAACATTTCTGTTGTCGTGGCTTGTCCTTTCTTTTTCCCGACTGAAAGAATCTCTGCCGGCTGGGCCTTTCCCGCCCGTCTGCCGCTGGGAGCAGGCTTTGCCGGCACCTGCCGTGCCGCAGCCGAGGAAGTCACTCCTTCTGAATCCGAGCTGCTGGAGTTCTGCAATCTTGGCTACGCCGGCGGCGGATGTTCGCGCATGCCCAGAAACCGTTGTGCGGATGGGGTCCGTTTTGCCGTTGCCCGCGACGAGGACTCACGCATCATTCTCCATTACGTGAGCGAGCGCGACCATGAGCCGGTGGAGTACGGACGTCTGGAATACGACTGCGCGACCAAAAGCTGGCCGGCGCCCCTGCGCGAACCCTGCCTGCAACGCCAGGCCGAGTGCTTCGTCTCTATTTATCTGGAACGCAGGCCCAGAAAAACAGTGTAGCTCGGTCCTGCCTGGCGATCGCGGAACAAAGCTGAGCAAATAGAGGGCGGATACCTCGCGTTAAGCTGCTCGCGTTTGATAATCTCAAAGCCGTGCCTTGTTCCCCGGCAGACACATCCAAAAGAATATGAACAGCAACCACCCAGTCCCCAACCCAGGTCACCTGGCGGCGCGCCCGGTGCATGAATCGCAATCGCAAATGGCGGAGGTGGTGCTGCCCAATGACGCCAACCCGCTGGGCAACCTGCTCGGCGGACGGCTGATGCACCTGATCGACATTGCCGGGGCCATGGCGGCGCACCGGCACTCGCACAGCCATGTGGTCACCGCTTCCATGGACCATATTGATTTTCATCTGCCGGTGCATATCGGTGACCTGCTAATCCTGAAGTCGTCTGTAAACCGCGCGTTCAACACCTCAATGGAAATCGGCGTGAAGTGCTGGGTGGAAAACTATATTGCCGGCACCACCCGGCATGTGGCGTCGGCCTACCTGACGTTTGTGGCCGTGGATGAACGGGGCAAGCATAAGGCGGTGCCACCGGTGATACCGGAGACTGACGAGGAAAAGCGACGGTATGAGGATGCCGGCCGGCGGCGTGACTTGCGCAAGTGGGAGCTGGGAAGCCGGGCCAAGGCAAAAGAATAGGCTTGGGATCGGCGATCAGGCTCACTCATTTCCGATTTTCAAATTCTTGAGCCCTTGAGAAGACATGGGTTGCGCTCGCGGAAAGAGATCGCTCTGACCGCCCAATTCCGCCCATCCCGTATAATCAAAGATTACCTATGGCTCACGGACATCAACACGGCGCGCCGCAACAGCAGGGACCTTTCCCTCTGCCCGGCGTGAGCAACATTATTGCGATCGGCTCAGGCAAGGGCGGAGTCGGCAAAACCACGGTGGCAGTCAATCTGGCGGTAGCGCTGGCCAAGATGGGCTATAAAACTGGCCTGCTTGACGCCGACATTTATGGGCCTAACGTCCCCCTCATGATGAATACGGCGCAGCAACCGCGCGTGCTGACCGAGAACCGTATTGAGCCTCTGCAGAACTTTGGCGTGAAAGTGATCTCAGTCGGGCTGCTCAATCCCGGCGATAAGCCACTGGTCTGGCGCGGGCCCATGCTGCA
Organism: Candidatus Angelobacter sp.; assembly: GCA_035762225.1. GTDB lineage: Bacteria > Acidobacteriota > Terriglobia > Terriglobales > Acidobacteriaceae > Angelobacter. Next base: position 6,354 of record DASTPO010000118.1, on the reverse strand, counting down.
CTCCATCATCCGCCAGTTCCTGCAGCAGGTAGAGTGGGGCGAGTTGGACTATCTGGTGGTTGACTTGCCTCCGGGCACCGGCGACGTCGTGATCTCTCTGTTTCAGACCGTGCCGCTAACCGGCGCCGTGGTGGTTTCCACCCCCTCCGACGTTTCGCTGCAGGACGGTCGCAAGGCCATTGAGATGTTCCGCACCGCGCGCGTGGACCTACTGGGGCTGGTGGAGAACATGAGCCACTTCGTCTGCCCGCATTGCCATCAGGAGATCGATATCTTCTCCAAGGGCGGCGTGGAACGCACCGCCCGCGAATTTGCCGTACCATTCCTGGGCTCCATTGAACTAGACCCCGATATCCGCAAGGGCGGCGACACTGGAAAGCCGGCCGTGCTTGAAGGCGAGACGTCTCCTCACGCCAAATCACTCTTCGCTTTCGCCAAGCAGGTTGTCATGCGCGTGGCCGAGGTCAGAAGCAGCAGCGCTCCCGGGGATGTGATCCAGGTGCAGTAGAGGCGGCTTTTAGCTATTAGCCCTTAGCTTTTGGTTTTGTATTCGCGATCCAGCATTGTGTTTCGGGCTGCCCTAGGTCCTTTTTCCCGGCCGAGTCAGTTGCGTTCCTGATTTCCGGTTTTCATCGGCAAGGGCATTCCGCTGGTAAGCGCCATCGCGATGTTGTACTTCGCTTATCTCTTCAAAAAAGGAATCGGATGGCGTCGTTCGGCTGCATTTCAGGTAGCCAGATAGTTTGCACGTGAAAAATGGAGTCCCGCTTCAGCCGGACGGTTGCCAAGTGCACATTTCATTCCTGCAAACGTTCTAGATGTTATGAGTCCCAAAACAAACAATCTTTTCTTGAAAGTCGCCTTGAGGGTGGTTGTTGTCGGGCTTGCTCTCGCGTTTCTCATCCCTGATCTCCTCAGATCGCGCATGACTGCCGACCCGCCGCCTAATGCGGAGGGTTCATGGTACATTCGCGCCATCCACACCTCCGAAGTGACCTACGCAACGAACTTCCAGAGAATTGGTTATGCTCCAAACCTCGCGGTACTCGGACCGGTGGGTGCGGGAGAATGTGGCCCAGAGCGCGCATGCCTGCTCGACGGCAAGTTGGGCTGTGCCGAGGGCGTCGGAGAGCAATGGTGTGTGTACGCGGGGTATCGGTTCAATGTTCAAAGCAGTTCGAGCAAGGCGCCGTACAAAGATTATTGGGTTACCGCGACACCCCTCGAGGCGAATCCCAAACTGAAAAACTATTGCTCGACCGACGATGTTATTGTCCGCGTTGGATCGAATTCACCCCTAAGGGTCCCTCATACCCGGGAAGAATGCCTGGCTCTGCCTGCCAACCGCACGGGCCATGCTCCGGATTAGCACTCTCCATCCCCAAGTGCTATCTTGACAATAACCCACTAACATCCTTAAAATCTAATTGGCAGGAGTTCGGAAAATATCTGTCAAATTGTTGTAAATACACAATTTAGATGAAGTTTGTTACGCCAAACCCGGGCCCCGCAGGGCCGCGAGAGCGGGAAATCCTCACCGCCATTGTGGAGACCTACATTTCCACGGGAGAACCAGTGGGCTCTCGCACGCTCTCACGCCAGAATAAAGATGGCTTGAGTCCGGCGACGATCCGCAATGTGATGGCCGATCTCTCAGACACAGGGTTTCTGGAGCAGCCGCACACATCGGCTGGGCGCATACCGACACCCCAGGCCTATCGCTATTACGTGGACCAGATTTCCGGCAAGGCGACCATATCTTCGGCCGACCAAACGTTGATTTCAGACACCTTACAAGGGACGGTCGACGTACAGGAGTTTCTGGAACGTACCTCGCACGTGCTCTCGCTGGTTTCCAGCGGTGTAGGCGTGGCGATTGGAAACGCCGGTCCCAAGAATGCCCTGGAGCATGTCTATTTCTCGCGTCAGGGCCACAACCGGGTACTGGCGGTGATGGTCACCAAATCAGGTGTCGTCCATGACCGGATGATGCGGCTGGAACACGATCTGGACCAGAGTGACCTGAATACGGCGGCGAACTATATCAATGAGAATTTCCGGGGCTGGATCCTGGGCAATATCAAAGCTGAGCTTGGCCGGCGCATCGAGCAGGAGCGCAGCGAGTATGACCGTCTGATGAAAAGCCTGGAACAGCTTTATAAAAGCGGGGCGCTGGCAGCCGATGAACCCTCCAGGAACATCTTTGTAGAGGGCGTGGCCAATCTGGTGGGAAATCAACAGGATCGGCAGCGCCTGCGCGAGCTGGTAAAGACGCTGGAAGAAAAAGAACGAGTGGCCGGGCTGCTTTCCGCCTATCTCGATACCCGACAAGAAGCGGTACGCGTGGTGATAGGCCTGGAGGAAGCGCTTCCGGAGATGCATAACTTTGTGCTGATCGGGGCCCCGGCAAGAGTAGGTGAAGAGGTGCGTGGATCGCTGGCGGTAATCGGTCCCACCCGCATGGATTATCAACATACCATCACGGCGGTCTCATACATCGCGCAGCTTTTTGACAAGCTGCTGAATGAGAACGTGTGAAGATTCCAATCAAGAGACCAGGTGCTGTAATGAGTAAGGTGAATGGACAGGCCAATGCAGGCCTCGATGAACAAGTGCAGGACGATCTGAAAACAAAGCAGGAAAGCGAGCTGCCGCCGGCGGATCCCGCTGACGGCTTTGAGGAGACGTCGGGCAGAGAAGCGCAGAGCGCCGGCGTAGCTGCTGCCGGTGACGAGCTCCAGAAACTGCGTAACGAACGGGACGCGCTGTTTGACCGGGTGGCCCGGCTGCAGGCTGAGTTCGATAACTATCGCAAGCGCGCCGCCAAAGAGAACGCGGATTTTCGCGACTTTGCCGTCGCTGACGCCGCCCGCGCTCTCCTGCCGGTGATCGACAATTTCTCTCTAGCGCTTAAAAACTCCGCAGCCAAGCCCGAGGACCTGCGCAAGGGGGTCGAGCTGATCTACAAGCAGCTTCAGGATGTGTTACAGAAGCTGAACGTCCAGCGCATCCCCGCTCAGGGCGAGCCCTTTGATCCCCGTGTGCATGAGGCGATTGAAGTGGTAGAGAGCAACGACGCGCCCGACCACCACGTGCTGGAAGAGTTGCAGCCCGGGTACCGCATCAAGGAACGCCTTTTGCGGCCGGCGATGGTGAGGGTGTCGAAGAAGGCAGGTTAAATCCCGGGGCCCACGTTGTTCGAGGATTGAGCGATGGCCGATTTGCCTGATTATTACCTGGACCTGGAAGCTGATCCTAAAGCGAGCCGGCAGGAAATTGACAAGATCTACGCCAGGCGGGTAGCCCAGCTCCGCAACTCCAAGCAGCAGGATGCCGCGGAAGAGTTGGCGGAAGTGGAAGCGGCGTACGCAGTGCTCCGCGACCCGACAAGGCGCGCCCGCTACGACGCTGAGGTAAGGGCCGCCGACGAAGCGGCGGACAAAAAGGACGCAGAGATGAATGCATATCTGCGGAGCCATCATCATCATCGCAAAACGGTGAAGGGGTCGAGCGGTTGGCTGGACGCCATCTGGGACCTCCTGAGCCTTTTCAAGTAAGGCGGCATCGAATTTTCAGGGATCGAAGGACAAATCTTGGCGACACAGGCAAAACGCGATTATTACGAAATACTGAGCGTGACCCGCACGGCCACGGAGCAGGAGATCAAGAGCTCCTACCGGAAGCTGGCAATGCAATATCATCCAGACCGCAATCCTGGAAACGCGGAGGCGGAAGAGAAGTTCAAGGAATGTACTGAAGCGTATAGCGTGCTGATGGACGCTGACAAGCGCGCCCGCTATGACCAGTTTGGACATGCAGCGATGAATGGCGGAAGCGGATTCAGCGGATTCGATCCCTCCAACATGGCCGACTTCAGCGACATTTTCGGCGATATCTTCAGTGATTTCTTTGGCGTGAATGTAGGCGGCGGCCGACGGTCCCGCGCTCAGCGCGGTGGCGACGCTCGTGCCGACCTGACGCTAACCTTCGAAGAAGCTGCCTTCGGAAAAAAGACTGAGGTCAAGGTCCGCCGCTATGAGGCGTGCGAGCAATGCAAAGGCAGCGGCGCAGCCGCAGGGAAGGGGCCCACCACCTGTCCCACCTGCGCCGGCCGCGGCCAGGTTCGCTACCAGCAATCGATGTTCAGCATTGCCCGCACCTGCCCCACGTGCCAGGGACAGGGACGCGTGATTTCCGATCCCTGCACCAAGTGCAAGGGCGAGTCGCGCGTGATGCGTGAACGCACAATTGACATGAGCGTTCCTGCCGGGGTGGAAGATGGGACCCGCATTCGTTACCAGGAACAGGGTGACGCGGGCGTGAATGGAGGCCCTGCGGGCGATCTCTATGTGGTCTTGCAGGTGAAACCGCATCCGTTCTTTGAACGAGAAGGCAAAGACCTGCACTGCTCGGTGCCGATCTCGTTTACCCAGGCGGCCGTGGGCGCGGAGATTATGATCCCAACGCTGGATGGGGGCGAGCACAAGCTCAAGGTACCGGAGGGAACCCAATCTGGCACCACGTTCCGTGTGAAAGGCAAGGGCGTGCCCGCACTCCAGGCGTCGGGCAAGGGCGATATGTATGTGCAGGTAAGGATTCAAACACCTGCGAAACTCACCAAACGCCAGCGCGAGCTGCTCGCTGAACTGGGCGAGACATTTATGATCGAAAACAAGCCGGAGCCGCGCAGCCTGCTGGAAAAGGTGAAAGACATCTTTGGGTAAATACTACATTTGGTTTGTGGTGGTGGTGGCGGGGCTGGCGGGCGTGATTCGGCTCGTGCTGCCGCGCCGGTTCGCCGAACTGCAACTGGAGCGGTTTAAGAAAGAGAACTCAATTCCGCGCGCCCGCATGCGCAGCCTGCTCTTCATGGTGGTGGGCGTGGTCTTTGGCGCGCTTTATTTCCTGCCCTGGGGCCACCAGGCGTGGATCATCATCGGAACCATCTTTTCCCTGATGAGCGCCGCGGAGAGCTTTTTTCAAACGCAATATCCCACTCTTGAGGCCATGGTTTTTCAGAGCCGCCTGATGGGAATTCTTTACGTCGGGCTGGCCGCGGCCTCCTACGCCATTCTTAAACGGGGATGACGCGCCGCCGTTGGATTGCCGACCGCGTTCAAGGCAACCACGCCTTTCTTCTTGGTCCCAACGCCGCGCACCTCTTCCGCGTGCTGCGGGTCAAAGTAGGCCAGGACTTCGATGTGGCCGCCAATGGCGTCCTCCGGACCGCGAAGGTAATTGCCGCTTCTCACGATGAGGTGGAATTTGAACTGGGCGTCGAGGTGGCGAGCGCGGCCCTGCCTCAGGTAAACATCTACCTTTCCATTTTCAAATTTGATCGCTTTGAATGGGCCCTTGAGAAGCTCACCGAACTTGGGGTCAACCGAGTTGTTCCGGTGATAGCCCAGCGAACGGAAAAGCATCTGGCAAAGGCCGCCGATAAGCGCGTGGAGCGCTGGCGCAAGCTTGCCCGCGAAGCATCACAGCAAGCGCGGAGGATTGCGTCGCCGGAGATTGCTGACCCGGTAACACTGAAGACGGCCTTATCAAGCGAGAAGGGTAGCCGGATCGTACTTTCTGAGATGGAAGAGAGCGTTTCACTCAAGGCGGCGCTAGCGGGTCTGGCTCCGCCTGTCGCATTGGCATTCGGGCCGGAGGGTGGATGGTCCGAGCAGGAGATGGCTTTGTTTACCGCAACTGGCTGGAAAGCCGCCTCATTGGGCCACACGATCCTGCGAGCGGAAACGGCCGCCATAGCTTCTGTAGCTGTGGCGATGGCGGAATTGACTTGAAATCCGCCAAACAAGCTTTAGAGCTTTCAAGAATCCGTCCCGTCCGGACTCCATTTCCCAGATAAATCCTCTTTTTCCTCAACCTAACCCAATTTAGCCATTGCTCCCTTCGCCTTAGATTCGCATAATAGAGGATAACGATTTGATGGTGGCGACTCTTACTCCCAATCCGAAGCAAAAACTGGCAATTGAGCATGCGTCCGGGCCGTTGCTGGTGCTGGCCGGAGCCGGTACAGGCAAGACCACGGTGCTGGTGGAACGTATTGCCTGGCTGATCGAGCAGGGGCATGCCCGGCCGGATGAGATCCTGGCCATTACCTTCACGGACAATGCCGCAGACGAATTGAAAGAGCGCGTGGAGAGGAGGCTGCGCCGCAAGACACAGATTTTTGCCGGAACCTTCCACGCTTATTGCCTCGGCATCCTCAAGCGCGCCGGCCGCGATTTCAATCTGCTGCTGCCTGAAGACGTTTATGTCTTCCTGCGCCAGCGCATCGATCAACTGGGGTTGAAGCGGTTGATCAAGCCGGCCGACCTCGGCCAGTTTCTGGACGATCTAAAA